>CAISGS010000503.1 GCA_903884915.1 uncultured Caulobacteraceae bacterium
CCCCTGACCGATTTTGTCTCGGTCGGCACCAATGACCTGATGCAATATCTTTTTGCTGCAGACCGGGGCAATCCTCGGGTGGCTGACCGCTATGATCCCCTCTCTCCGCCCGCCCTTCGGGTGATGATGGCGATCTATGATGCGTGCCACGAGAGCGGAACGCCCGTGTCGGTCTGCGGCGAGATGGCGGGGCGGCCTTTAGAGGCCTTTGCCTTGCTGGCCTTGGGTTATGATCGTCTGTCCATGCCGCCGTCGGGCATTGGTCCGGTCAAGCGGATGGTCTTGTCCTGCGACCGTGAGGCGGCGCGGCGCGGTGTGCTCAACCTTCTGAAGGGGTCCGCGGGCTCGGTCCGAAATGAAATCGAGACCCTAGCCCGGAAGCTATCAGTATCTATTTAAGTCATTGTTTTGTAATATTTAGCATGATAATAACGTCACAGATTTGATCTAATCAAATCTTGATGAGGGTGAGGGTGCTTTAAGCCTGATCTTGCCCCATCAATTCGGGGCATTGGCGGATAATGGCATTGGATACTGGCCCGTCTTCATCGCGGTTCGGCAACCAGGCGGGTGGTGAGCCCGCTTCGGTGCCTAGCGATGATGCTACCCATGATCCCGCCCCTTCGCCCCTCCGTACCAGTTTCACAATGGCGGACTTTGACCTCGCTCCCACCCTTGGTGATGGCTTGCGCGCGGCGCGTGAATTTCAAGGGCTGACGGCGGTCCAGGTTGCGGAGATGACGCGGGTGCGCCGGGTCTATCTGGTCTCGATTGAAGGCATGCGGTTTGACGAGCTTCCGTCCCGTCCCTTCGCCTTGGGCTATGTGCGCGCCTATGCGCAGGCCTTGGGTTTGGATGAGTTGCAAGTGATCGAGCGGTTCCGCCGCGAAGTGCCAGACGAGACCGGTCCTCTTCGCGCGCCGTCAGGACTGCAACCTCAGTCCGATCCTCGCGTTCGGCTGATCGCTATTGTTTCGGTTGTGGTATTTGGTGCTGTCTTGATTTGGAACATCGCCCAGCACGCCTTGACGGAGCCTCCAGTGCCTGCGCCGACCGTGCCCGATCTGGCCATGGCGGCTTCGGGTCTGCCGGTCAGTGATCAACATCTTCTGGGGCAATCGTCGGTCAGCCTCGGCGAGCCCCTTCCAGCCCCTGCAGAATCCACCCTTCCAACGGCCTATGTCACCCCGGGCTTGGCGGCAGCCACGGCGGCAGGAGGATCGGTCGACGGGGCCCAAGCCAATGCCAAGGCGCTGGCTGCCGCGCAAAAGGCAGGCGGCGTGACGCCCTTGGCGCCAGAGGCCACCGTTCCCGTGCGCGCAGCCTTCAACGCCCACGGCGCAGTCTATGGCGCGGCGCCGCAGCAGTCGGTGGTGACGATCCAAGCCCGCAAGAGCTCGTCGATCATTATCAAGGGCGCTGACGGCTCGGTCTATTTCGCCCGTCAGTTGGCCGTTGGCGAAGCCTACCGGGCTCCGATGGTTGCGGGTCTAACCTTAGATGTGTCTGATCCCGTCGCCTTCGATGTCTATGTGAACGGCGAGTTCACGGGCAAACTCCCAGCTGCCGTGACGCCCCTGTCGCAGCTGGGCAATGTGGCAGCGGCCTCTTTGGGCAATTAAGGCCAGGTTGCTGACGATAGGCTTGGGTTTTGCCGTCAGACGGCTTAGTTATAGCCTATCATGAGCGCACACGATCACAGCGATAAGGGCCCGGATGCTGCTGGGCTGGCCCATGTCCGCCCCTGGCGGATGATTCAGCGCCGTCCGACGCGCAAGATCCGCGTAGGTTCGGTTGAGGTCGGGGGCGATGCGCCGATCTCTGTCCAGTCCATGACCAACACCCTGACCTCGGACGCGGGCGCGACCATCGATCAGATCCGTCAGTTGGAAGAGGCCGGAGCGGACATTGTCCGAGTCTCGTGCCCCGATGTTGAGTCCACGGCGGCCTTCAAGACCATCGTCAAGGCGGCCAAGGTGCCCTTGGTGGCCGATATCCACTTCCACTATAAACGCGGCATCGAGGCGGCCCAGGCGGGCGCGGCCTGCCTCAGGATCAATCCGGGCAATATTGGCTCTGCCGACCGGGTGCGCGATGTCGTCCAAGCGGCCAAAGACCATGGCTGCTCGATCCGTATTGGCGTCAATGCAGGATCTCTGGAGCGCGAGCTACTGGAACGCTATGGCGAGCCTTGCCCCGAGGCAATGGTCGAAAGCGCCCTCAACCATGCCCGCATCCTGCAGGACCATGACTTCCACGAGTTCAAGATCAGCGTCAAAGCCTCTGACGCCTTTTTGACCGTTGCGGCCTATCAGATGTTGTCGGAGGCCATCGACTGTCCGCTCCATCTGGGTGTGACCGAGGCCGGTGCCCTGCGGACCGGTACGGTCAAGTCCTCCATCGGGATGGGCTCGCTGCTCTGGGCCGGAATTGGCGACACGATCCGTGTGTCACTGGCCGCTGATCCGGTTGAGGAGGTCAAGGTCGGGTTTGATATTCTTAAGTCGCTGGGCCTGCGCCATCGCGGCGTTAATATCATTGCCTGCCCCTCCTGCGCGCGGCAGGGGTTCAATGTCATCAAGACGGTCGAGGCCCTTGAAGAGCGCCTTGCCCATATCGCCACCCCCATGAGCCTGTCGATCATTGGCTGTGTCGTCAACGGCCCCGGCGAGGCCCTCTATACCGACATCGGCTTTACCGGCGGCGGCAAGGGTGCGGGCATGGTCTATACGGCCGGAAAGCCGGACCACAAGATGGACAATGACCATATGATCGACCACATCGTCGAGCTGGTCGAGGCCCGCGCGGCGGTCTTGAAGGCGCAAGTCTAGCCTCACCCTAGCCCCGCCCTTGGCCAAATCGCGCCGATTAGGCTAAAGCAATCCCCCCGCCGTCTGGCGGTGCAGTTGGAGACCGTGCGTGCATCTTCCTCAGGCCAAGCTAGAGGCTGTTCTGGACCGCTATCGTGAGATCGAAGCTCGGATGGGCGCGGCGGCGGATGGGGCCGAGATCGTGCGCCTGTCCAAGGAGCATGCCGAACTGCGTCCCGTGGCAGAGGCAGTGGAAACGCTCGCCCGCGCCCGCGCCGAAGCCCCCGATCTGGAAGAGATGATCGGCAGCGGCGATCCCGACATGGCCAGCATGGCCCGGGAAGAGCTTCAGGTGCTCAGTGAACGCCTGCCGGTCCTAGAGCGCGAAGTGGCCCTACTGCTGGCCCCCAAGGACAAGGACGAGAACGCCTCGGCCATTCTCGAAGTGCGGGCCGGAACTGGCGGCGACGAGGCAGCCCTGTTCGCTGGTGACCTCTTTCGCATGTATCAGCGCTATGCCCAGCTTCAGGGCTGGCGGGTTGAGGTGGAGTCTATCTCCGAAGGCGATGCCGGCGGCTTTAAGGAAATTATCGCCTCGATCACGGGCGACGGCGTGTTCGGGCGCTTGAAGTTTGAGAGCGGCGTGCACCGGGTCCAGCGGGTGCCAGAAACCGAGGCGGGCGGGCGTATCCACACCTCTGCGGCCACGGTCGCGGTCCTGCCCGAGGTCGAGGATGTCGAGATCGAGATCAACGAATCTGACATTCGCATCGACACCTATCGCTCCAGCGGCGCGGGCGGTCAGCACGTCAACAAGACCGACTCGGCGGTGCGTATCACCCACCTGCCCACAGGCGTTGTGGTGACCAGCTCTGAAAAGTCCCAGCACCAGAACCGCGCGCGGGCCATGAAGGTCTTGCAGGCCCGGCTCTATGACATGCAGCGCTCAGCCCTCGACAATGCGCGCGCCGATAGCCGCAAGAGCCAGGTCGGTAGCGGTGATCGGTCTGAGCGCATCCGGACCTATAATTTCCCGCAAGGCCGGGTGACCGATCACCGGATCAACCTGACCCTCTATAGTCTGCCCAAGCTGCTGGAGGGCGATGGATTGGACGAGATGATCAAGGCCCTGATCGCCGAAGATCAGGCCGAGCGGCTGGCCTCGCTCGAAGACGAGTACGGCTGAACCGATGGGCGGGATCGTCACGGGCCTCTATCGCCACCCCATCAAGGGCTTTACGCCAGAGCGTCTGGACCAGGTGAACCTGACGGCCGGGGCCTATTTTCCCTGTGACCGGTTGTTTGCCATTGAGGATGGTCCCAGCGGCTTTGATCCTGCCTCCCCCGCCTACATCTCCAAGACCCGGTTCACGGTTCTGGCCAAGATTGCCGAGGTGGCGCGAGCCCGCACTTCCTATGATGAGGCCAGCGGCCAATTGACCGTTGAAGCCGATGGGATGGAGCCCTTGTTGGCCGATCTGGCCACGGATGCAGGGTCTAGCGCCCTGTGCGACTGGCTGACCCGGCTTCTCGGTGATCAGGCTTCTGGGCCTTTGCGGCTGCTCAAGGGGCCTCAGAGCCACCGGTTCATGGATGATCCGACCGGCTATGTCTCGGTGATCAATCTGGCCAGTGTACGAGACCTTGAGGCACGAATGGGCGTGCCAATCGATCCCTTGCGCTTTCGAGCCAATCTCTATGTCGAGGGCTGGCCCGCCTGGGCGGAAATGGATCAGGTCGGCCAGACTGTGACCATGGGTGAGGCTGAGGCCAAGATCACCAAGCCGATTGTCCGTTGCGCGGCGACCCATGTTGATCCGGTGACCGGCGAACGGGACCTTGATCTGGTCTCGGCCCTGTTCGAGGCCTACGGCCACCGCTTTTGCGGCGTCTATCTATCTGTTACCTTAGGTGGAATGATCCGGCTGGGAGATGGTGTCCTGTTGGACCGATCTCGTCTCTGAACGCCTAACAGTGAGTGCCCATTGCCCATGACTGGTTTTGATACATCGGAAGGTTTGACCTTGGTTCAAGCTTGGACGGCCGCACGCCATCGACTGGCTGCTGCTGCGATTGAAAGCCCGGTCATTGATGCGCGCCTGCTGCTTGAGGTCGCCGCCAGTGCTACCCGGACCGACATTGTCACCGACCCCTATCGGCCTCTGACCCCGGAACAGATCCGAACCTACGATAGCTACCTTGCGCGCCGTGAGGCCCGTGAACCGGTCAGTCACATCATCGGCCGTAAGGGCTTTTGGACCCTCGAGCTTAAGGTCACGCCTGACGTTCTGACCCCGCGTCCCGACACGGAGGTCATTGTTGATCTGGTGGTCAAGAGCTCACCCATGGATAAGAAGGTTCGCATCCTTGATTTGGGCGTGGGTTCGGGGGCCATTATCCTGGCTATCCTCAACGAACTGCCCTTGGCAGAGGGTATCGGCATCGATATTTCGCGTCCGGCCCTTGAGGTGGCGCGCGAGAATGCGGCGCGCGTCATGCTGGAGCATCGGGTGACCTTTTCCCATGCCAACTGGACCGAGGGCCAACAGGATGAGGCCTACGACATTGTGGTGTCGAACCCGCCCTACATCGCCACAGATGTCATAGCGACCTTGGAACCCGAGGTACGGGACCACGAGCCGATGCTGGCCCTCGACGGCGGTGCAGACGGGCTCAATGCCTACCGATTGCTCGCCGGCGAGATCATGCGGGTCTTGAAGCCCGACGGCTGGTTCGCCATCGAAATTGGCTATGATCAGTCCAAATCGGTTGAAGCCCTGATGCGCGAGGCTGGGGCGCAGCGGGTCCGTACCGTCCGTGACCTCTCCAATCGCGACCGTGTTGTTACGGGCGTGAAAAATATCCTTGGAAAAGCCGCCACTATTGGCTAGAGCATTACTGTCTCCACCCAATAAGTCGGCGTTTAGGAGAAAGCGGTTGTTCTAACCCAATCGCCTCTGACCTCCGACAGACTCGGTCATCGCCAATGTTACCCTCGCTCATCGCGAAGGCCGTTGTCGACGGATAGGGGACAAGGAACCACCCACGTTTTCAAACAGGACATTCGGGGTTAGCCCCAGTCCCGACAGAGGCTTCAGCCCAAGGTCCCCTTATAACGTCCCTCTTGGCCGTTCAGGCGTCCCGGCGAACCAGGTCACCGACAAGATATGAGAGATTTCAAAGGAATGAAGCGGCAGCGTGGCCGCGGTCGGCCCGGCGGCGGCAATACTGGCGGCGGTGGTAAGCCGCAGCAGAACGCCAACCGAGCCTTCGAATCCAATGGCCCTGATGGGGTCAAGATTCGCGGCCATGCCCAGCACGTCTTCGAAAAGTACCAGCAACTGGCCCGTGACGCGTCGTCAGCGGGTGACCGGGTTCTGGCCGAAAACTATCTACAACATGCCGAGCACTATTTCCGGCTCCTGAGGGCGGTTCAGCCTCACCGCACGGCGGCTGAAATCCTCGGACGTGATTCGATTGCGTCGGGCTTCGATATCGATTTCGAAGACGAGAACGGCGACTATCAAGCTGATCCTCAAGAGGCTGAAGTCAGCGACGAGCAACCTCGCCAAGAGCAGAGACCAGAGCCGCGTCAAGAGCAATCGCGTCAAGATACCCGTCAGGACCAACGCGGAGAGGGTCGCCAAGACCAGCCTCGCCGGGATCGTGACCGCAATTTTGGTCGTGATCGTGACCGCGAACCGCGCCAGCAGGGCGAGCGCTTCCAACAGGGTGACCGTCCTCAAGGCGATCGGCCTCAAGGTGACCGTCCTCAGGGGGAACGCACGCAAGGGGATCGTCAGGACCGTCCAGAGCGGCAAGATCGTCCGCAGCAGGGCGAACGGTTCCAAGGCGAACGCGTCCAAGGGGACCGTCCCGAACGTCCCTATCGTGATGATCGCCGTGAGCGCTACGAAAACCGCGAACGCTATAGCGAGCGGCCTTCCGATCCCTTGGCGGTGGTTGAGCCAGAGGCGACCCCTCTGACCCAACCGGCACCGATGCAAGAGGCGTCGCCCGTCTTGCGCTCGCAGGATGGATCCACCAGCCATGCCCCTGCATTCCTGCAGGCGCGTCCTGAGCCCGCCCCCGCCCCTGCAGCCCCTACTGAGGTTGCGGATGAAGAGGTTAAGCCCAAGCCTCGGCGTGGTCGGCCACCGCGTAACCCGGAAGCGGCAAAACCCTCGGGTTCCACGGACGAGGTCTAGACCTTAACCGTCGATCCTATGGTGACCCAATAGACCAAGGCCAGTCAGCTTCCCTGACTGGCCTTTTCCTTGTCTGAGGGGGAGGGGTTAACCGAGGCAATGCGCGCGCCATTGCCCGTGAGCATCTGGTCGATCCTGTGTTTCTCGGCGCGGAAGGCGGCGAGGTTGCGACCGGATAGGGCCGAGCCTTGCGGGATCTTCGC
>CAISGS010000504.1 GCA_903884915.1 uncultured Caulobacteraceae bacterium
CCATCAAGACCAAGTTTGAGCTCTTGCTTGCCGGCATCAGCTTTTGAGGCTTTGCGGTGATGATCCGACCTAATCGCCGCATAATTTACAGCGATTGTAGCTTTTGCAGCAATTAATGGCTATAAGCGCTGTAGAAAGTGCGGTGATTTTGAATGGACTACATCCATCAGCAGGACGATTGGCCAAGGTTTAGGTGGAATTCAGAGGTCTTGGCCCAGATCCTCGCCCGGGTTCGCCACCAACAGGGCCGGTTGACTGGGCGTATGGAGATGCTTGGTTTTAGGCTGCGCGAAGAGGCGGTCTTACAGACCCTTACCCAGGACGTTGTTAAATCCAGTGAGATCGAAGGCGAAGAGCTTGACCCAGGCCAGGTACGCTCGTCTATCGCGCGGCGCCTTGGCATGGATGTCGTCGGCCTTGTTGCCTCTGAGCGCAATGTCGAGGGTGTCGTTGAGATGATGCTCGACGCCACTCAAAGGTTTGATCAGCCCCTGACCCGAGAGCGTCTATTTGACTGGCATGCTGCGTTGTTCCCAACGGGACGTAGTGGTTTGAGCAAGATCACGGTGGGTGGTTGGCGTAGCGATCAGACTGGACCCATGCAGGTTGTGTCTGGACCGATCGGCCGTGAACGGGTTCATTTTCAGGCACCGAGCGCCGAGCGGCTGGACGCGGAGATGCAGGCCTTTCTGGACTGGTTCAATGGGCCAAGTGCCTATGATCCAGTGATCAAGGCGGCGATCGCGCACCTATGGTTTGTGACCATACACCCCTTTGACGATGGCAATGGCCGTATTGGGCGCGCCATAGCCGACATGGCGCTAGCGCGCTCCGATGGCAGCGCTCAGCGGTTCTATAGCATGTCCGCGCGCATCCGGATCGAACGCAGCGCCTATTACGACATCCTAGAAGCCACCCAAAAGGGGAGCCAGGATGTGACGCGCTGGTTGGACTGGTTCTTGGCTTGCTTGGAGCGGGCCTTTGTCGAAGCCGAACAGACCCTGTCTGCGGTCCTAACCAAGGCGGCCTTTTGGGAGCGCTTTGGCGCGTCAGGCTTGAATGCGCGCCAGATCAAGGTTCTGAACCGCCTATTGGACGGGTTCGACGGTCACCTGACCAATGCCAAATACGCCGCCCTAGCCAAGACGTCTTCGGACACCGCGCTGCGAGATCTCAATGATTTGGTCGAGCGCGGGGCGTTGAACAAGGCTCCTGCCGGGGGCCGTGGCACGCGCTATCTGCTAGGCTAGCCTGTCCTGCCCTAGATCCCGTGAAATAGAATTTTCCGCCCTTTTGGGGGATAGTTCTTCAATCCTGGCATCGAAAACGAGATCCAACCTGACGATATTTGATGCGTCTAGATGTAGCCTATCCATGGGACATGACCGAGCCGGGGCTTTGCAGCTACCAGGTCCATGGGTCTGACGGCATGGTCCATGAAACGTCTGCCTCTTTGATCGTTGGTTGACCAAATCAATATTAAGTGAGATTTTGTCAACCAATGGAGGCTGCATGATACATGATCGAATTCGACGCGCGAGGCTGCTGCGAGGTTTCACCTTAGAGGCCTTAGCCCAGCAGTTGGGCGACATATCTAAGCAGGCCTTGAGTAAATTTGAAAAGGGGCAAAGCACCCCTAATTCGACTCGCCTGCTTCAGATGGCTGACGCCCTCGATATCAGCCCAGAATATTTCTTCCGGCCTGATCCTGTTGCCCTGGCGCCATTGGAGTTTCGCAAATTGGCGAAAATGCCAAAATACCGCCAAGACCGGGTGGAGGAACAGATCCGTGAATATCTGGAGCGTTATATTGCTCTAGAGCGCTGCTTCGATCCTGAGGATATCGCAACCGCTGCCACCGCTCCGCAGATCTTGATCGTAAACTCACCGGAAGAAGCTGAACTGGCTGCAAATCGGCTTAGAGAGATTTGGCAAATCGGCAGCGACGCGATCGCTAATCTTACTGAATTGCTGGAAGAACACAGCATCAAGGTCGCTTTTTTTGCTGGTCCCGACGACTTTGATGGGGCCTGTGCGGTGACCCAAGATAACCGACATGTGCTTATCGCCCTTAATGGCGATCGTCCTGGCGAACGGATGCGATTTACGGCTGCCCATGAACTGGGCCACTGGATTATGAAGCTACCGGACAGCATGCCTGAAAAGGACGTGGAGCGCTGTTGTCATCGCTTTGCGGGTGCATTTTTGTATCCAGCCCACAGGGTGACCGGCGATTTTGGCAATCACCAACGGTCCCATGTTCATCCACAGGAATTGCTCATCGCAAAACGGCACTATGGTCTATCGATGGGGGCAATACTGCGCCGCCTGAAAGATCTGCAGTTGCTTAGTGACGGGGGTTACAAATCTCTTACCATCCAATTTAGCCGTAAGGGCTGGCGTAAAGCCGAGCCGGAGCCTTTGCC
>CAISGS010000505.1 GCA_903884915.1 uncultured Caulobacteraceae bacterium
AGTCATCCCCGTCGAAATTGCGGATTTCCTTGCCTTCCGACACCAGCGTGCCGACGCCGGTCTTGGTGAAGAAGGCCGGAATTCCCGCGCCGCCTGCGCGGATGCGTTCGGCCAAGGTGCCTTGCGGGTTAAATTCCAGTTCCAACTCACCGGACAGGTAGAGCTTTTCGAACAGCTTGTTTTCGCCGACATAGGAGCTGATCATCTTCTTGATCTGGCCGCTCTCTAAGAGGATGCCGAGGCCAAAGCCATCAATGCCGCAATTGTTGGACACCACGGTCAGGTCTTGAACCCCGGCCAACCTCATGGCCGCGATAAGATTTTCCGGAATGCCGCAGAGGCCAAAGCCTCCGGCCATCACCGTCATCCCGTCAAACAGCAGGCCCGCGAGCGCTGCGTCAGCATCGGCGTGAACTTTCTGAACCATGATCGCTTCCTATCGGATTGTCTGCTGGTCTTTAGGCCATAATGGCGTCTTGGGCCACTG
This sequence comes from uncultured Caulobacteraceae bacterium, assembly GCA_903884915.1. GTDB lineage: Bacteria > Pseudomonadota > Alphaproteobacteria > Caulobacterales > Caulobacteraceae > CAISGS01. The sequence continues at coordinate 488 of CAISGS010000505.1, forward strand.
GCGAGCCCGACCTTTGGCTTTGAATCGCCTGCGACCAAGTTGCTGGTTTTCGCAGCATCTTGGGGCCCTATGCGAGGCGGTGCGAGCCGCTATGATAGGGCCGTTACCCTGATTTGGTTAGGAGCCTTGCTGTGTCATCCCTCGTCGCATCCGACTGCGCCATCACGCCTGTGTCCCTGACCCTGTTTGATCAAGATTTCGCAGCCTTTTCGAAGGCTCTAGGCCAGTCCTTTGCGCGTTACGGCTTTGCTGTGGTCAGTGATCATGACCTATCGCCCGAGCTGGTCGAGGGGGCTCTGGCGCGCACTAAGGCCTTTTTTGCCTTGCCGACCGAGGTCAAGGCCGCTTACCGCCTGCCCAGCGGCGGCGGCGCGCGGGGCTATACCCCCTTTGGTATTGAGACGGCCAAGGGCGCCCGCCATGTCGACCTGAAAGAGTTCTGGCACATGGGCCGCGACCTGCCCGAGGGCCATCGGTTTAACCGCTTCATGCCGGCCAATCTCTGGCCCAGCGAGATCGAGGGCTTCGAGACCTATGTCGGCGGGCTCTACCGGGCCTTGGATGATTTGGGCCGCAAGGTGCTGAGCGCCATTGCGCACCATCTGGGACTTGAGCGCGACTTCTTTGATGACAAGGTCGATCTGGGCAATAGCGTTTTGCGGCTCTTGCACTATCCGCCGGTTCCAGCCGATGCCGAAGGTGTACGCGCCGGTGCCCACGAGGACATTAATGTCATCACCCTGCTCTTGGGGGCAGAGGAGGCGGGGCTAGAGGTTCTCGACCGGGATGGTCAATGGCTGCCCATCGCGCCGCCGCCCGGGGCTGTGGTCTGTAATATTGGCGATATGCTTCAGCGCTTGACCAATCAGGCCCTGCCCTCGACGACCCACCGCGTGGTCAATCCCCCGCCGGAGCGGCGCGGGGTCTCGCGCTATTCAACGCCCTTTTTCTTACATTTCGAGCCGGACTATCTGATCCAGACCCTGCCGTCCTGTGTCAGCGCTGAAAACCCCGACCATTATGACCCGATAACGGCCGAGGATTTCCTGCAAGAGCGCCTGAGAGAGATCAAGCTGGCTTAACCTACCAGCCGCAGGTCTCGCCCCGGTTCTGTTCGGTCAACCAAGCATCCAGAGGCTTGAAATATTCAGTCATGGCGCTGGCATCGGTTTGGCGCTGACCGGTAAAGGCCTCAAGGGCGTCTGGCCAAGGCTTGGACTGTCCCATCTCCAGCATGGCATTGAACTTCTTGCCGATTTTCTGATCGCCATAGATCGAGCAGCGATGGAGCGGCCCGGTCACGCCCGCCTGCTGACAGGCGGCGCGGTGGAACTGGAACTGGTAAATCCGGGCGAGGAAATAGCGCATATAGGGCGTGTTGCCGGGCACGTGATATTTGGCTCCGGGGTCAAAGGCGTCGGCTGGGCGGGCGCTGGGCGGTACCAGACCCTGATATTGCTTCACCAGCGCCCACCAGGCGTCGTTATAGCCCTCGGGCTTAACCTCACCGGAAAAGACCTGCCAGCGCCACTTGTCGACCAACAGGCCAAAGGGCAGGAAGGCGATCTTGTCCATCGCCGTCTTAAGCAGGAACGGAATGTCTTCTTCCGCGCCCGGAACCGTTTCGAGCAGGCCGATCTGCTTGAGATAGGTCGGTGTTAAGACCGACAGGGCGGCGAAATCACCGATCGCCTCGTGGAAACCATCATTGGCCCCACCCTTGAACAGGAAGGGCTGGTCTTGATAGGCGCGCTGATAATAGTTGTGACCCAGCTCGTGATGGACGGTGACGAAGTCTTCCCCGGTCACCTGCGTGCACATCTTGATGCGGATGTCCGAGCGGTCGTCTAGATCCCATGCTGAAGCGTGACAGACCACCTCACGGTCACGTGGTCTTGTGATCTGCGAGCGCTCCCAGAAGGTCTGGGGCAGGGGTGCCATGCCGATGGAGGAGTAGAACCCCTCTCCGGTCTTGACCATCTTGATGGGATCATAGCCGTGACTGACCAGCAGGTGGTCTAGGCTATAGCTCGAGCCTTGGGTCTTTGGCGCGACCACATCATAGATATGGCCCCATTCCTGCGCCCACATATTGCCCAGAAGGTCGGCCCGGATCGAGCCGGTGCGGGGCTGAACCGCCGCGCCATAGCGATCATTTAGCCGCCCACGCACATAGCAGTGCAGGTTCTTGTAGAAGGGCTCAACCTGCTTCCACAGCCGGTCCGTTTCCTGCGCAAAGGCCTTGGGGTCCATATCATAGCCGCTGCGCCACAGGGCCCCGGTGTCCTGATAGCCGAGGCTGCGCGAGCCCTCATTGGCCATGGAGACCAGTTCAGCATAGTCGGCCTTCATGGACGGCGAGATGGTGCGCCAGCCTTCCCAAACGGCCTTGAGCTCATTGGGATCGCGTGATGAGGCCAAGATATTTTCGGCATCGTTCAGGGTCAAGGTCTTGCCCTGATAGGTGAATTTGCCGGTCGAATAGGTCGAGTCCAGCTTGGAGGCGAGGGTTGCCAGACGGTCAGCGGCGCCGGGCCGGTTGGGCGCGGGCAGAACCAGCGAGCGTTTGAGAAGCTCCAGCTTGCGGCGGTTCACCGGATCAAGCTTAACGCCGTTATAGCGCGCGGCCTGCATGGCCAGACTTGTGGCCAATTCGTTCTGCTCGGCCCCAGCCTTGGCTTCGAGCCACTGGGTGTCCTCGGTGATGTAGGTTGCCCGCACCCAAGCGGCCTTGGCGGCGTAGCTGTTGACCTTGGCCAGATCGGCCTCGGCCTTGGTGACAAAGGCGATCGCCTCAGCGGCCGTGGGCTTGGGGGCTGCGGCATGGGCAGCGCTATAGGCCGTCAACATCAGGGCGGCTGCCGCGGCCCGAACCAGAAGCTTGGTTTTCATCCTATATCCTTAAGGTCAGATCTTTGGGCGCGGCATGGGTCTTTGCCTCGCCAATGTTGGAGATATGGGAAGCCGGGGCATGAACGGAGTCAAGGCCTCAGTCGCGGCGCATAGATTTGCCCTTAAGAGAGGCAGGCGGCGAGGCCTTCATTTCGGATCGTGCCCACAGCCCCGCCGATGCGACGACTGCGTTTTTTCACATAGGGACCCGGCTTGGTGGCGCGCCATTTTAGCGGGCTGGGCAAGATGGCTGTCAGGCGTGAGGATTCAAAACGGGTCAGGCGACTGGCGCTCTTATCGAAATAATATTGGGCGGCGGCCTCCGCACCATAGATGCCCGGTCCCCACTCAATGACATTGAGATAGACCTCCATGATCCGTTTCTTGCCCCACAGGGTCTCGATCAGGACCGTGAAATAGGCCTCTAGACCCTTGCGGATATAGGACCGGGCCGGCCACAAAAAGACATTCTTCGCGGTCTGCTGGCTGATGGTTGATCCGCCTCTGATCTTACCGGGGCGGCGGTCATTATTGATCATGGCCTGTTCGAGGGCGTTGAAGTCAAAGCCATAGTGCTCACAAAAACGGGCATCTTCGGCGGCCATCGCGGCCTGAGGCAGGGCGCGGGCAATCTGGTCCAGATCGCGCCAGCGATAGTCCAGCCCCTTGCCCTCAATGCTGCGCTGAACCATCAAGACGGTGATGGGCGGCGGCACGAAGCGATAGATCAGGGTTAAGGTCACCGGCAAGGCAACCCCGACGATCAAGAGGATCATCATCAGGCGGTGGATCCAGCCGCGCGGCTTTGCCCGAACGGTGCGGGGTTTAGAAGCCGGACGTGGCTTGGATTTCGATTTCTTAGGCACGCGGACCCCCTTGCCTTGACCCTGCGGCGGGATGCTAACTGCGTCCCATCCTATTGTCGCCCCTAACATGGCCCCCGTCTGTCCCGTAAGGTCCGATCATGAATGTCAGTGAAGCCGTCGAACAGCGCATCTCGATCCGCGCCTTTAAGCCAGACCCGGTGCCGGGCGATTTGGTGCGCGACCTTCTGGGCCGCGCCCTGCGCGCGCCCTCCGGCGGCAACCTCCAGCCTTGGCGTATCTATGCCTTGGCCGGTGCGGAATTGGCGCGGTTTAAGGCCCTGATTGTTGAAAAACAGGCGGCCAATCCGGGGGCTGAACCCACCCAATATCCGATCTATCCGGAAAACCTTTGGGACCCTTACCGGACCCGGCGGTTCGAGTGCGGCGAAGATCTCTATGCCTCAATCGGTGTGGCCCGTGAAAACAAGCTCGGCCGCCTGATGCAGATGGCCAAGAACTATGAGTTCTTTGGCGCGCCGGTGGGCCTTTTCTTCTGTATCGACCGCAATCTGGGCTCCGCCCAATGGTCGGATATGGGCATGTTGATGCAGACTGTCATGTTGCTGGCCAAGGAGCGCGGGCTCGACACCTGCGCCCAAGAGGCCTGGGCGCGTTGGGGTCAGACCATTGCGGACTTTCTCGATCTGCCGCCCGAAATGATGATGTTCTCGGGTATGGCGCTGGGCTATCGCGACGAGACCGCCCCGATCAATGGCTGGCGCACCCGCCGCGATGGGCTGGATATTGTCGCCGATCTGCGCGGCTTTGACTGATCGGGTCTTAAGGATAGAGGGCGGGGATGGCGAAGGTTCCGGCCTGACCGTCCTCGTCGCCCCAGACCAGACGGTCGCCGCGGCTATTGACGCTGAGGGCGCTGATGGGCGCGCCCTTTTCGGCCTTGAGCGTCTCAATCTTCTGGGACCTTAGATCGCAGACCCAAACCCGCCCATCATCCAGACCGGCGGCCAGAACATTATGGTTCAAGGCGCCGGAGACCTGGGTCACCAGGGCGGCCTGATCATAGCCAACCTCTGCAGCCTCCTTGCCCATCGGACCATTGGCACCGACAAAGGGCCAAGCCACCACGCCGTTGGAGCCGGAGGTGGCCAAAATCAGCCCCTTGGCCAAGAAGGACAGGCTCTTGATCTTGGCCGGATAGCCGCCCATGCGCATGTCCTTGCTGTCCGATAGGCGCCAGCCATGCAGTTGGTTCTCCTGCATGGTCGAGAGCACGAACTTGCCATCCGGGCTGAAACAGACCCCGACATGACTACCGGCCCATTTTAGCACCTGAGGCTTCTGATCGGCGATCCGCGCATACCATAGGGCCACGCCGCCATAGGTCGCAGCAGCCAAGCGTCGGCCCTTGGGATCAAAGCTGATGGCGGCGACGGAGCGCTCATGGGCAAAGGTGCGGGCAAAGCTGGCATCCTTGGCGTCCAGCACGATCAGCGTCTTGCCCGTGGCATAGGCGATCAGGCCGGTAACGGCGCTGGTGGCCAGGCTGTCGATCCAGCGGCCCTTGGCATCGGCCAGGGTCTGGCAAGTCAGGCTGTCGCCCTCGCGCCGCGTCCAGACCAGCTTGCCATCATCGCCGCCGGTGATCAGGCCCTCGCCAGATGGGTGGGGCGCGGCACAGAGCACGGCCCCGTCGTGGGCCTGAACAGACGGCGCTGTTGGCTTGGTCCCATCATCGAGACGAACCGTTCCGTCCCCGAGGGCGAAGAAGGCATCTGCCCCGCAAAAGAGGGCGGCGGTGACATAGGCGTCGAACATCTGGCTCATAGAGGGGCAATAACCCACGAGGACCGGGTTTGCCCAGTCAACTTTGAGAGACATTTGCGAAACTGTTATGAAGAATCGTCTGTCTGGCTTGCCCCGGTGACGTTTCTCTGATTTTAGTTTCTCCCGACCCCTGTCTAGCGGGGGCCGCAACGAGATTCGGTCGCTCAGACAGAGCTGACCCAGTAGGGAATGAGATATGGCGGGCAAGATTTCCGGCGCTTCAGGCGATAAGTTCGACCTCGGTCAGAACTCTGACATTAACGTGACCCCGCTGGTGGACGTCATGCTCGTGCTGCTCATCATCTTCATGGTGTCGGCACCGATGGCGACTGTGGCGATCAAGGTTGACCTTCCCCCGGCGCAAGCCCCGAAGGAAAAGCCAAAGAAAGAGCCAACCTTCATCTCGATCCAGAGCGATGGCGCGATCTATATTGTCGACAAGCCAACCTCGCGCCAAACCTTGGCGGCCGATCTGGCTAAGCGTTTCGACGTGGCCAAGCCCACCGATGAGACCGTCATGATCCGCGCTGACAAGGAAGTCCGCTATGAGGACTTCATGGGCGTGGTCAACCAGCTCCAGACCGATGGCTTCTTCAAGGTCGGCCTGATCAACGAAGACCTCAGCTAGTCTGATCTGATTTTTCCGCTTCGGCGGGACGCGGTCCCCGTGGTCTTGATGACCCCGGGGATTTTTGCGTTTTAGGGGCTAGATGAGAACCGCCGTCAGCCTTTTGCCGTCGTGGCCGGTGATGCGCATGGGCATGATCTGACCGAGAATTTGGCCAAGATCCGTCTCGCCCTCAAAACGAATTTCACTGAAATCATCGGCCCGCGCCGTGCCGGCCCGCTCAACCAATCCCGAAAGAACCTTGCCGATCTGGGCCTCGAGATGGCGGATCAGGGCCGCGTCGCCAGCCGCCCGCAGGCGCTCTGCCCGGCGCTTGATCAGGCCGCGGTCAAGCTGCGGCATCCGCGCAGCCGGGGTGCCGGGGCGGGGGCTGAAGGGAAAGACGTGCAGGAAGGCCAGGCCCGTCTGCTCGACCAGGGCCACCGTATTGTCGAACATCTCATCGGTCTCGGTTGGAAAGCCCGCGATCAGGTCGGCCCCAAAGGCAACATCGGGCCGCACGGCGCGCACGCTGGCGACCAGATCCAGCGCCTGTTGGCGCGAGTGGCGCCGCTTCATGCGCTTGAGAATCATATCATCCCCGGCCTGCAGAGACAGGTGCAGATAGGGCATAAGGCGCGGCTCCTCGCCCATACAACGCAGGAGGTCGGGATCGATCTCGGCGGCATCAATGGAGGAGAGGCGAAGGCGCGGCAGGTCGGGCACCAGCTTCAAGATGCGGGCCACCAGCTGGCCAAGGGTGGGCTGGCCGGGCAGGTCACTGCCCCAAGAGGTGACATCGACGCCAGTCAGGACCACTTCGCGATAGCCCTCGGCGGTCAGGCGGCGGATCTGCTCGACGACCTCGCCTGCAGGGGCCGAACGAGAATTGCCCCGCCCAAAGGGGATGATGCAGAAGGTGCAGCGATGGTCGCAGCCATTTTGCACCTCGACATAGGCCCGGGCCCGCTCCTTGAGCCCATCGATCAGGTGGCCTGCCGTCTCGCGCACCGACATGATGTCATTGACCCGCACGCGCGGGGCGTCGGGGGCGGCGATGGCATAGGCCCCGGCTTGAGTCTTCTCAGCATTGCCGAGCACGAGGTCGATTTCTTCCATCGCCCCAAAGGCGGCGGGGTCGATTTGGGCCGCGCAGCCTGTGACAATCAGGCGGGCGTCTGGGCGCTCACGGCGCATCTTGCGAATGGCTTGGCGCGCTTGGCGTACGGCCTCGCCGGTCACTGCGCAGGTGTTGAAGATCACCGCATCGCTCAGACCATCCTCAGCCGCGCGCTTGCGGATCACTTCGGACTCATAGGCATTGAGGCGGCAGCCAAAGGTCACCACCTCGACACCTTTGTCCGCAGAGAGAGTGGGGGCGAGGGGTTGGCTCACGGCAGTTGGCCCTCATAATCGAGGGCCACAGCACCGGTCATCAGCACATGGTCATCACTGGCCCGCCAAGCAATGTGAAGTTCGCCGCCGTCCAGCACCATTGTCGCTTCACGTCCGGTTAGGCCTCG
>CAISGS010000506.1 GCA_903884915.1 uncultured Caulobacteraceae bacterium
CGAAGGCGGGGACCCAGACCTTTTCACGCTGCATGGAAGCGGCCCTCTGCAGCGTCATTGCGAGGCGCATTGCGCCGAAGCAACCCAGGGGAACATCTGCTTAGGTCCGTGTCAGTCCTCTGGGTTGCTTCGCTGCGCTCGCAATGACGCGGAGATGGGGCAGGAGGGCAACCTACTTCCAGATCGGCTTGCCCGATCCCGGCAGGCCAAGCCTAGACCATTTGGCACTGACCTCATCAATGACCGACTGGTCCATCCGGATCTCGGTGCCCCATTCGCGCTTGGTTTCAGGCGGCCACTTGTCGGTCGCATCCAGCCCAATCTTCGAGCCCAGACCCGATTCCGGGGAAGCGAAATCCAGATAGTCGATGGGGGTATTTTCCAGAACCGTAATGTCGCGCGCCGGGTCCATCTTGGTCGACATGGCCCACATGACGTCTTTCCAGTCGCGGGCATTGATGTCGGCATCCACAACGATGACCCACTTGGTGTACATGAACTGGCGCAGGAACGACCAGACGCCCATCATCACGCGCTTGGCATGGCCCGGATAGGCCTTCTTCATCGAGACCACAGCGATCCGGTAGCTACAGCCCTCGGGCGGGAGCCAGAAATCGACGATTTCGGGGAACTGTTGGCATAGGAGCGGGATAAAGACCTCGTTCAGGGCCTCGCCCAGCACGCTCGGCTCGTCTGGTGGACGGCCCGTGAAGGTGGTCAGATAGATAGGCTTGCGCCGCATGGTGATGGCGCTGACCTGAAAGATCGGGAACGGCTCGACCGAATTATAATAGCCGGTATGGTCACCATAAGGACCCTCGTCGGCATAGTCATCGAGCAGCACATGACCCTCAATGACGATCTCGGCCTCGGCGGGGACCATCAGGGGCACGGTCTTGGCCGCAACCAACTCGGCCTTGGCCCCGCGCAGCAGACCGGCGAACTGATATTCAGACAGGGTGTCGGGAACCGGCGTCACAGCCGCCAAGATGGTGCCCGGATCAGCCCCCAGAACGGCGCAGGCGGGCAGGGGCTCGCGCTTGCCGGACTCTTTCCAGCGACGGTGATGCTGCGCCCCGCCCCGATGGGCCAGCCAGCGCATGATGGCGCGGTCCTTGCCCAGAACCTGCATCCGATAGATGCCCAGATTGAAATCGTCCTCGCGGTCCTTGCCCGGACCCTTGGTGACGATAAGCGGCCAAGTGATCAGGGGGGCAGGCTCGCCCGGCCAGCAGGTCTGGATCGGCAGCTTGGTCAGGTCGATCTGATCGCCGGTCCAGACAATCTCCTGCACCGGGGCCTTCTTGACCACCTTGGGCCTCATCGACATCACGGTTTTGACCAGAGGCAACATGTCTAGGGCATCGGCAAAGCCCTTGGGCGGCACAGGTTGGCGCAAAAACGCCAGTATCTCACCAACTTCGCGCAGTTCGCCAGCCGTCGTGCGGGCCTCACCGCCCAGCGTCACGCCCATGGCCACGCGCTTGACCGTGCCAAACAGGTTGACCAGGCATGGCATGTCCGACGGCTCGCCATCGGCGCGGATGACATTCTCGAACAGGACGGCTGGGCCGCCCTCAGCCAAAAGCCGGGTCTGGATCTCGGTCATTTCCAAGACGGTGGAGACCGGCTCGGTGACGCGGACCAACTCGCCCGCCGCCTCTAGCTCGGCAATGAAATCCCTCAGACTGCGATAGGCCATGTGGCGCTCCGGTTACGAGGAGGGGAAACTAGGGCGATGGTGGGGGAAAGTCACCCTTTGGCGTCGCACCAATCGCCCAAGGCCGCTTGCCAGAGGCTTAGAGCACTGATGGCGGCCGTATCGGCCCGCAGAATGCGAGGGCCGAGGGTCACAGGCACCACCTGGCCTAAGGCGCGCAGGCGGGCGCGTTCTTCAGGGGCAAAGCCGCCTTCGGGACCGATCAGCACGGCCCACGGGCCCGAGCCTTGCCCCGCAAGGGCGCTAAGCACGGGCTGGGCGTCCCCAGCCTCGTCGCAGAACATCAGCTGGCGGGTATCCCATCCGCTGAGAAGGCTCTCCAGAGGCTGAGGCGCAACAACCTGCGGCACATCCAGCCTTTCGCACTGCTCAGCCGCCTCGGTGGCGATGGCTTGCAGGCGCTCAAGATTGACGTGCCCAGCATTGGTCCGCCGCGTGGTGATCAAGCGGATACGCCGACAGCCCAGCTCAACCGCCTTTTCGATGATGGTTTCCAAGGGGCCGCGCTTGACCAATGCCACGATCAGATCGAGGTCTGGGCCTTCGGTCTGGACCGCCAACTGTCGCTCGACCGTCAACTGACAGGCCTTCTTGGTGATCAGGCTGAGTGTGGCCAACCACGCCCCATCCCGGCCATTGAACAGGGCCACCTCATCGCCAAGGCCAAGACGCATGACCGACGTCAGATAGCGCGCCTGCTCGGGCTTAAGCACCAGTGCGACGTCAAGAGACAGATCATCAGGAACAAAAAGGCGTATCATGGGTTCGATTTTGCACCTTTGTGGGCCTCGCCGCTAGACCGAGCGCACGGCAAAGCCTGCGCAGAACGTCCGAGAGGTAACGACCATGCCCAAATCTGCCGAGAAAAAGGCTACCGCCTTGGCCTATGACGCCGATCTGAGGGACCTTCAGATTCAGTTGGTCAATATACAGGTCTGGGCCATGGCCAAGGGCCGCAAGATCGTCATCCTGTTTGAGGGGCGTGACGCCTCGGGCAAGGACGGCACGATCAAACGGATTATCGAGCATCTGGCGGTGCGAAATACCCGCGTCATTGCCCTGCCCAAACCGTCTGACCGGGACAAGAGCCTCTGGTGGTTCCAGCGTTATGTCGAACATCTGCCAGCCGCCGGTGAGATCGTGATCTTCAACCGCTCTTGGTACAATCGGGCCGGGGTCGAGCGGGTGATGGGCTTTTCTACGCCCGACCAGCAGGCCGACTTCCTCAATGACGCCCCCAATTTCGAGCACATGCTGATCGAGGCCGACATTACCTTGATCAAGATTTGGCTGGATATTGACCGCAATGAGCAGGTTCGCCGCCTAAAGGCGCGCCGCGCCGATCCCCTAAAGCGGCTGAAGGTCAGTGCCATGGACGATGTGGCCGAAGCCAAATGGTGCGACTATTCCGTCGCCCGCAATGAGATGCTGACCCGCACCAGCACCGCCTCTGCCCCGTGGGTTTGCGTTCGAGCCGATCATAAGAAGACCGCTCGTCTCAATGTCATTCGCCACATCTTGCACGTGATTAAGCCGCCGAAACTGGCAAACCACGTCCCCAAGCCGGACCCGGAGGTGCTCTTTACCTTCGAGCCCTCCGCTATTGTCGATGGACGCTTGGCCCCTTGAGCCGCCGCTAATAGGCCAGCGCCAGACCATCCTTGCGCATTTCAGAGGCCGCCGCATACCGGCCTTCGAACCGCTGGATGGCCTGATAGCCGCCAAAGCCGCCGTCTGATGGGCCAAACTTCCAGCCTAAGGCGGCTAGGCCCTCCCGGGTGGCTTGGGGAACGCCCGTTTCCAGCCTCAAGGTTCCGACACCGTCCTGAGGCTCGCCCGTCGGTTCGCTTGAGCCTTCGTGATGCCAACGCGGATTGTCCCCGGCGGCCTGCACATCCAGACCATGGTCGGTCATGTTGATGATGACCTGCGCCTGACCTTGCGGCTGCATGTCCCCGCCCATGACCCCAAAGGCCAGCAGCGGCGCGCCATCCTTGCAGGCAAAGCCCGGAATAATGGTCTGAAACGGCCTCTTTCCCGGCGCATAGAGATTGGGGTGGCCATCGTTCAGATTGAACAGCTCGCCCCGGTCTTGGAACATGAAGCCCATATTGTCCGGCACCAGCCCCGATCCCATGCCGCGATAGTTGGACTGGATCAGCGAGACCATCATGCCGTCGGAATCGGCGGTACAGAAATAGGTGGTGTCGCCATGGCTGGGCGCTTGGCCTGCATAGACGGGCGTCAAGATTCGGTCTGGACGGATCAGCTTGGCGCGCTGGGCGGCATAGTCCTTAGAATTGAGCCATTCGAGCGGAATCTTGCCAAAATCAGGATCGGCAAAGAACTTGGCGCGGTCCTCAAAGGCCAGACGCTTGGCCTCAATCTGATGGTGCAGGCTGGCCGTGGTCTGGAAGCCCATGCCCGGTAGATCAAAATTTTCGAGGATGTTGAGCATCTGTAGCGTGCTCAGACCTTGGCTGTTGGGGGCCAAGCCATAGACATCGGTGCCGTGATAGTTGGTGACCAGAGGCTTGGTCCACTGTGCATGATGGCTGGCCAGATCCTGCTTGGTCATCCAACCATCAATGCGCTTGAAATAGCGCTCGATACCATCAGCGATCTCGCCCTCATAGAAAGCCGCCCGTCCACCCGCCGCGATCTTGCGGTAGGTCTTGGCCAGATCGGGGTTGCGGAAAATCTCGCCCTCACGCGGTGTCGCTCCGGTCGCGGCATAGGTCCGCTTGAAGTTTTCGACCTCTTCGATGCCCTGATTTGGCATTGTGAAGCGCTGGTGGCTTGCCTTGAGATAGTAGGCGATGGTCTGGGCCACGGGCTGGCCCTGCTCGGCTAGGGCAATGGCGGGCTCGAACAGATCGGCCCACGGAAGGCGGCCATAGCGCTGATGCAGTTCCCACCAAGCATCCACGGCACCCGGTACCGAGACGGAAACGGCGCCGTAAGCATTGATGTGCCCGTTGCGCGCGCGGGCCCGCTGGGTCTCCAAGGACAGGCCACGCGGTGAGCGACCTGAGCCATTGAGGCCAACCACCTGCTTGGTCTTGGGGTCCCACAGCATGGCAAAACAGTCGCCGCCGACGCCGCAAGAAACCGGCTCCAAAAATCCGAGCGCCGCATTGGCGGCAATGGCGGCATCGACCGCTGATCCGCCCTTTCGCAGGATGTCGACGGCGATCAGGCTGGCATTGGGGTGAGCGGTGGCGGCAGCCCCCGAGCGTCCCCAAACCGGCGAGCGCGAGGCATAGCTGGCCCCAGCAATACGGTCACCGCCATGCATATCTGGCCGCTGCAAATTGTTTACGGGGGGCGCCCCCGTGGCCGACGCTGCACGCGCTAGGCTCGGCACCGCGGCGATCAGAGGCAAGGAGGCCAGAAAGGTGCGGCGGCGCATGGGCAAATCCCTTATGGTGACGATCAGGGCCGTTATTGAGGCCCATTCGCGATTGAAGGTAACGCAAACCTTGGGGCGTTCCAGTCCAAACCCATCAGCCGGTCCGACGCAGCGCCCAAAGCTGCCCATCATGGTCTTGGGCGCGAGCAGTCTGGTCGGGCGCTATGTGCTGCCGCAGGCTGCGGATCGGGGCCTGTCGGTACGAGGCCTAGGGCGTAAGGCGGGGGCAGGCGATTGGGTCATGGCGGATCTGGCCGCACCAAACCTGCAAGATCAGTTGCCGGACCTGTCTGTGGTAATCTGCGCAGCCTCCCTTTGGGTTCTACCACAGGCCTTGGAGGCGCTAGCCGCGCGCGGCATGACCCGTCTGGTGGCCTTTTCATCGACCAGTCGCTTTACCAAAACGGCGTCCAACCATGCGGGCGAGCGGGCCGTGGCCGAGCGGCTTAAGGTGGCCGAAGAGGCTGTGATCGCCTTTTGCGAGGCGCGCAATATTGGCTGGACCTTGCTTAGGCCGACCCTGATCTATGCCGAGGGTCAGGACCAAAATATCAGCCGTCTGGCCGGACTGATCCGCAAGATCGGGGTCTTGCCCATTGCGGGGCAAGGTCTTGGCCGTCGCCAGCCTGTTCACGGTCAGGATCTGGCGCGCGCAGCCCTCGATGCTGCCGCAAGCCCCGCTGCCATCAACCGGGCCTATGATCTGCCGGGCGGTGAAACCCTCACCTACCGCGCCATGGCCGAGCGGGTCTTTACCGGTCTGGGCCGCAAGCCCCTGATTCTGTCTGTGCCTTTGCCGCTCTGGCGTCTGGGCCTAAGTCTCGCCGCCCCGCTCTTGCCGGGAGCCACCTCGGCGATGGGTGAACGCATGGCAGAGGATCTGGTGTTTGATGGAGCCCCCGCCGTTCGCGACTTCGGCTGGTCCCCGAGAGATTTCCATCCGCAGTTTTGAGGGAGAAAACCCCCTACCCCGGCTTCGCCGGTACTTCCCCCAGAG
>CAISGS010000507.1 GCA_903884915.1 uncultured Caulobacteraceae bacterium
AAAAGACCGGCGAGTCTGCGGCCGTTCCTTTGGAGAGCTTTAGCCTTAAGGGTCGCAAGCGCGAGGTTTTGCGCCGTAATTGGCGCAAGGCCGGGGAGGTCGGGGCTCTGTTTGAGGTCGTTTCCGCCCAGGCCGTGCCCGCGATCCTAGACGAGCTTGAAACCATTTCTGACGCGTGGCTTGAGCACCATGCGGGCGGAGACAAGGCCTTCTCTATGGGCGGGTTCATTCGGCGCTATGTGGCCGAATTCCCCTGCGCTTTGGTTCGGGTTGAAGGCAAGATTGTCGCCTTTGCCACCATCTGGACGACACCGGATCGCACGACCTTTTCGATGGATCTGATGCGCTATTCCGACGATGCGCCCAAAAATGTCATGGACTATCTGTTTGTAGAGCTCCTCCATTGGGGCGTGGGCCAGGGATATGTTGCCTTCGAATTCGGTGTCGCGCCCTTGGCGGGGTTAGACGATCGTCCCTTGGCTCCGATCATGTCTCGCGTCGGGCGGCTTCTGTTTGAACGCGGCGAAGAGATTTACAATTTTCGCGGCGTTCGGCGTTATAAAGACAAGTATGATCCGATCTGGGAGCCGCGTTATGTTGCTGCGCCCAATAAATGGGCCATTCCGATCTTGATGGCCGATGCTGGAATGCTGGCGTCGGGCGGGATGGTGGGCCTTGCCAAGCGCCCCAAGCGCGCCGATGAGCCGACCGTCTAGCGCCGATTATTGCCTGTCTCGATCCCATGTAGATTGGCCAGATGAACCACCATCATCAACAGGGCCGCGGCACTCAAGAGCATTAAGAACCGATAGGGAATGAGCCTCGGACCCTTAACGAAGTCGGGCGGCAGGGCCCCTCGCCAGCCAAAAAATGCGGTCAAGAGAGCGGCGATGGCGCCAATTACTAAGGTGGTCGTCTGATCCATAGGCCTTGAATGGCGATCCTAAGGGCTCTGCGCAAGGCCTGTTGCGACGGGCCGCACTCTCTAATTGTGTTTAATTAATCGCGGCCCGTGGTTAATGGTTCGTTTACACCCTATCAAACCGGCGTTAGCCTAAAGACCAATAGGTGGAGACCGAATCGGATGGCCTTGGGGGAACCCTGGAGCGTTGATGGGCAAGAGCCCAAGACCCAAGAGACCGCAGAGCGATCTGCTGTTCGCTTGGTAATGCCATCCTCTGACCGAACCAAATCGTTAAATGCGCAGGATGCTCAAACCGCCCCGTTGGTCGAGGCTGTGTTGGCGCGTCTCAATGAGCGTTTGGATCGGACCGAAGCGGCGACCTCTGAAGCAATCCAAGGCCTGCAGGCGGCCCTTGATCGTCTGACCAATTCCAGTGACGGCGGCTTGGGTGATCGTCACAGTGTTGAACATCGGTTCGAGGCGCTGGCGCGTGATCTGCATGCGCAGGTCGAGGATGTTCGCAGCGACCTGGTCCAAAGCCTGAAGTCCAGCACCGACAACCGGTTCTCTCAGCTTGCCAAGGCCCTCGAGGCCATGGGCCAGCATATGGTGTCGACTGAGCGGCGGTCTTCTGCGGCCCTTGAACAGGTCAGCGGCGAAGTGGCCCGCCTCGGCGGGGCTATGGATCAACGGCTTGGCCGTTATGAGATCGTTCAGTCCGATGCGCTCGAACGGCTGAGCGTTGAGATCGATCGGATCGCGGATCGGCTGTCAGAGCGGATTGCCAGTTCAGAGCGCCGCTCTTCTGAAGCCATTACAGACGCCAAGGACGAGTTTTCGCTCTTGGCCAGCAGCATGGCTGAGCGTACCTTTGAGGCCACAACCGACCTTTCAGACCGTATTCGTCAAAGCGAAGAGCGTACTGCGCGGCTCTTGGAAGAGGCCCGCGCCAAACTCGATCAACGGGTTGTTGCTCCTACGCCTGTCATTGCGGAAGTCGAACCTCAAGCTGAGCCTGAGCCTGATCGGGTGATGGCTGCGACCCGTCATCCTGAACCCACCTTGATCAATCCGTTCATGGCCATGGACGATGTCGAGTCAGAGGCGTCTTGGCGGGACCTTGGTAACGTTTCAAGCCTGCCCTTGTCCTCGCTGGATGAGGTCGAGTACGGCGAAACCGACGAGGATGACGGAACCAGCTTCTTCTCCAGCGGTCTTGCGGCCGAACTGGCGGCTAAGATCAATGGCCTGCAGGCAGAGAGTGCAGACGATCTGGCCGAAGAGGGCATAGGGCTGCCTGCTGAAATCCATGCGCAAGAGGTCGAGCCGGACCTAGATCTGGTCGCGGAAGCCTATCAACCCAAGACTGACGCGCCCTGGTCGGTGATGCAAGGCGATGGTAACGTCCTGTTTGCGCCATCACCCTCCAAAGGCCGTGCAAGAAGTCGACAGAAGCAACCCTTGCCTCGCAAGGTCATTGTTGCCAGCTTGGCGGTTATATCCGTGGCGGTCGCCATTGCCGGTTTGGCGATCCTCGGCTCTGGCCAACAGACTCTTTCTCCCGTTCAAGCCTTCCAGGCCGTCATGGCCACGCTTAAGGGCGAACGCAAAGGCTCTGTGCCGATCGCCGATGCCACCCAGATGGTCCAGGCCGCAACGCCCGCAAAGCCGCCCGCACCCCGCGCCGCTGTCGCCGCCGTTAGCCCCGATTTGACCGATGGCGCGGCCAGTGCACCGATTGAATCAGTCACCCAGTCCAAGTCGGTGATCTCCTCGCGGGACTATGCGACCTTGCTCAAGAGCCTGTCCTCAACGGACGGCACGGGTTTGGCCAAGCTCAAGCGCCTCGCCGAACAGGGCTATGCTCCGGCGCAGAATGACTTGGGAAAGCTGTTTGAAACTGGCGATCTGGGTCTCTCTAAGGACCTCTCGATGGCCCGCATTTGGACCGAACGCTCGGCAAAATCCGGCGTGGTCGAGGCGATGCACCGGATGGGGCTCTACCACTATTATGGTCAGGGCGGCGCTGAGAACCCGGTTCTTGCGGCCCAGTGGTTCCGCAGGGCCGCCGAGCGCGGCATGCTCGACAGCCAGTATAATTTGGCCCAGCTCTATGAGACGGGTGTCGGGCTCACAGCCAACAGCGCTGAGGCCTATCGCTGGTACCTGATTGCGGCCCAATCGGGCGATCAAGAGGCCCTGAAGAAAGTGGCCATACTGAAGGCCAAGGTGGCGTCTGGCCGGCGGGCTGAAATTGAGCGCCAAGCCCGGGCCTTTAAGGCGGGGTCCTGATAACGGCCAAACGGGCGGTTACACATTGATCTTCAAGTCCTTCTTGGCCTAGACTCCGGTACGACCTGACCGTCAAGCG
>CAISGS010000508.1 GCA_903884915.1 uncultured Caulobacteraceae bacterium
CATCGCATGTAAGTGTGGCTTTTCGAGCACACAAGGGGTGCGACACTCTGCTCCGGTACAATAGCAGCCCACAGTCCATGGACCATGGCCCCATTGCGCTTCGAGGACATTGAGATTATCGCCCAAGGACCGGCTCAATGGCCGACCCAAACCCTTTTGAGCCCGACCATGACCCCAAGGCCCCTGCCCGATCCTGAAGCCCTCGCGAGCGCCGTCGCAGCCGGTGAGCGCGCCGCTCTGGCTCGGGCCATCACCTTGGTTGAAAGCAGCCGGATGGACCATCAGGTGCTGGCCAGGCGAATGCTCGAAATTCTTATGCCCCTGACCGGGAAAGCCCAGCGCGTCGGGATTACGGGCGTTCCGGGGGCTGGCAAGTCCACCACCATCGAGGCTTTGGGCGGCAATCTCACCGCAGCCGGGCACAAGGTCGCCGTTCTAGCGGTAGATCCTTCCAGCGGCCGCACCGGAGGCTCGATCCTCGGCGACAAGACCCGGATGGAGCAGCTTAGCGTCGACCCCAACGCCTTTATTCGCCCCTCACCCTCGAGCGGTGCCCTAGGCGGGGTGGCGCGCAAGACCCGCGAGGCCATGCTCCTGTGTGAAGCGGCAGGCTTTGACGTGATCATTGTCGAGACGGTGGGTGTGGGCCAGTCAGAGACCGTCGTCGCCGAGATGGTCGATTTCTTCCTCGCCCTCCTGATCCCAGGCGGCGGCGACGAGCTTCAGGGCATCAAGAAGGGTCTGATCGAGATCGCGGACATGATCGTCATCAACAAGGCCGATATTGACCCCGCCTTGGCCGAACGGTCGGCCAGCGACTATCGCACCGCCTTGCACATTCTCACGCCCGCCTCCAGCGACTGGACGCCGCCGGTCATCACCGCTTCGGGACGGAACAATCAGGGCTTGGAAAAGCTATGGCAGCAGATCCTGCGCCATCGCGACATCATGGAGGCCAATGGCGAGCGGGCCTCGCGCCGTGCCGACCAGAACGCGCGCTGGATGTGGGCCATGGTCCGCGAACGGCTCGACCAGATGTTTCGCAACGCGCCGGGGGTCAGCGCGATCTCTGACCGTCTCGAAGACGCCGTTCGGGCCGGACAGGTGCCCGCGTCTCTGGCCGCCGACCGCCTCTTGGCCGCCTTCGAGACGCGGGATTAGGTCTGTTAGGCCGTCGCCTTGGCCTTTCGGACGCGAGGCTTTGCGGCGGGCTTGGGCGCGGCGGGTGCCTCAATCGGTTCAGGCGCGGCGACAACGACCTCTTGCGCTTCGATCAAGACCTCAGGCTCAGAAACCGCCTCGGGCTCAACCTCAGGCTCAGGCTCACAGGCGAGGATCACAATCGGTTCAGGCGCGTCAGCAGTCTTCGCCATTTCCGCCTCAAGATGGGTATAGCGCGTAAACTGGCTCATCCACCAAAAGGCCGCCCCAACGCTCGCCGCGCTATAAAAAGCGAGAAATAACGGGGTCGATAGACCGATGGGGGTGGTCAAAAGGAACTGGGGATCAAATCGGGCAGAAGGCTCGCCCGACAGCTTGTCTTGCTGGCTCATAACCGCTGTCTCCGTGTCGAGGCCTCGCCATCACGGTCAAGGCCCATATTGTGCGATGCAATATAACACAGGATTTCATCTCGCACATGCGAAATAATTCGGGCTAGGCGAGCGACCAGACCCGCGCTTCACCGCCCGGTTCGCCGAGGGCCTCAACCACCCAACCGGCCGCCTGCTTCAACGGCTCTGCCAGTTCAGTTGGGGCGTTCAACATCACCAAGGCGCAGCCATTCATCCGCATGGGGGTCGTTAGGGGCCGAAGCCGCGCCTCCACCACCAGGGTTGGCGGTAAGGCAACCTGCTCAAGGCGGCGCAGGAAGCCATCAAAGGTCTCAAGGTCCTTAAGCGGCGTCCAAACCATCACCACCGCGCCGGGATTTCGATGGATCATGGCAAGGGCTGCCGTCGCCGCTCGATCATAATCATCAGCCCGCTCAAAGGGCGGATCGATCAGGGCCAGCACCGGACCGGTCGGCGGCGTGCGCTGGGCGGCCATGACATAGCCGTCATCCATCAGGGCCGTGACCTTGGCCTTAGCCCCCTTAAGGGTCTGTTCCAGCGCAGCAAAATCATCCGGGCGCAGTTCGCAGACCATATAGTGATCGCCGGGCCGAAGCGCTTCGACCACCAGACGCGGCGAGCCCGGATAGAGCCGCAAGCCCTTGCCACCATTTAGCTTTCGCACCGCTTCGACGAGTGGCTGATAGACCTCTGGTACCTCGGGCAGAGCCATCAGCCTGCCAATGCCTGCCTCAGCCTCACCCGACTTGCG
>CAISGS010000509.1 GCA_903884915.1 uncultured Caulobacteraceae bacterium
ATGGCCGCCTTTCGGCGCGTGGGGACCATTGAATTCTATGAGACCATGATGGTCGAACGCATGGTCGAGCGCGGCTATGGGCGAGACTTTTCTGAGCGCTGTTTCAACCAGATCAAGGGCTTTGGTGACTATGGCTTCCCAGAGAGCCATGCCGCCTCCTTTGCCCATCTGGTCTATGTTTCGGCTTGGCTCAAACGCTGGTTCCCAGAGGTGTTTTTAGCCGCCCTGATCAATAGTCAGCCGATGGGGTTCTATGCCCCGGCCCAACTGGTGCGCGATGCGGTGGCCCACGGGGTGGTGGTGCGCCCGCCCGATCTCAATGCCAGTGATTGGGACTGTCACCTAGAAGAGAAGGGACCGGCCCCTGCCGCGCCGACCGCCTCAGGCCGCCCCCGCCGCCGGGCTGTGCGGCTGGGTCTGCGCCAGATCGATGGCTTTCGGCGAGATTGGGCCTTGGCCATCATGGCCGCGCGGGGGGATCAGCCCTATGCCGATCTGGAAGATCTTCGCCGTCGCTCAGGCCTTAGCGGCGCGGCCTTGGATGCGCTCGCCGCGGCTGATGGATTGGGCTCGCTGGCCCTGACCCGGCGCACGGGCCTTTGGGCGGCAAGGGGCCTGCCGAGGGCTGCCCCTGCGCCCCTTTTTGCGGCCATGGGCTTGGAAGAGGCTGATGGCCCCGCGCCCCTGCCGCCATCGTCCGCCGCCCAAGAGGTGGTGCAGGACTATCAGACGATGCGCCTGTCGCTGAAGGCCCACCCGCTCAGCTTTCTGCGCCAAGATCTTGGCCGCTTGGGGGTTCAGACCGCCGCGCAGTTGGCCGTGGCAGCCGATGGGGCTCGCGCTATCTGTGTGGGGGTGGTGCTGGTGCGGCAAAGGCCCGGCTCGGCCAAGGGGGTCTGTTTCATGACGCTGGAGGATGAGACCGGCACGGTCAATGTCGTGATCTGGCCCAAGCTGTTTAAGGCCAATCGGCCTGTGGCGATGGGCGCGCGGCTGCTGCTGATCCGAGGTCGTATCCAGCGTGCCGAAGGGGTGGTGCATCTGGTTGCCGACAGCCTCGAAGACCGCAGCGCCGATCTGGCCAGCCTCTCCCAATCCTCCGCCGCTCGACCCAGCCCCCAAGCCAGCGGTCATCGCCATCCGCGCGATGTACGCATCCTGCCAAGGTCGCGTGATTTTCATTAGGCCTTATGGCGTTGAGGCAGCGCGCGGCGCTCTTCACTTGCATCCCCCCCTCTTCCTCTCTACCTCTTGGGCATGAGCCATGACTGTGCCCACGATCATGAGGACGGCCCCGGTCTGTCGGGCGAGACGCTGCTTGCGGAGCTGGCAGCCGCTGAGAAGCGCTGTTCAGACCAAGACGAACGCTTGACCCCGCCGCGTCGGCGGGTGCTGGAGCTGATGCTCGTCAGTGGTCAGCCGATGAAGGCCTATGACCTGATTGCCAGCTTTGGCGTTGAGGGCCAACCGGCCAAGCCGCCGACCGTCTATCGGGCTTTGGATTTTCTGGAAAAGCAGGGCTTCGTCCATCGGATCGAGAGCCTCAATGCCTATGTGGCCTGTCATCATGGCGACCGCGCCCATGCAGCGGCCTTTCTGATTTGCGACTGCTGCGGGGCCAGCGCCGAGATCGAACCGGTCGCCGGTCAAGAGATCAACGCCATCGGCGAGCGGACCGGCTTTTTGGTCCAGGCCCTGACCATCGAGGCCCATGGCCTATGCAAGGCCTGCCGCGCTTAGGGCCTCGCCTCTAACCGCGTGACGAACCGCTGCGACACAGGCTAGACAGGTCCTAAGAGACAAGCTTTAGGGAACCGGCGCGTGGGCGATATTATCTCAATCGGCACAGAAATCTGGCGCGGCGGGGTCAATACCTGGGACTGCGACGAGATGGGGCACATGAATGTGCGCTTCTATGTCACCCGCGCCACAGAGGGCCTTGCGGGGCTGGCCGCAGAGCTCGGCATGCCCTTTGCCTTTGCGCCCCACGCCAATGCCACCTTGCTGATCCGTGAGCAGCATATCCGCTTCCTGCGCGAGGCCCATGCGGGCGCGTCCTTGCACATGACCGGCGGGGTGATCAGCATCAGCGAGACCGAGGCTTGGCTGCTTCAGGTCATCTATCACTCCGACAGCGGCGAACCGGCCGCGACCTTCCAGACCCGGGTTGCCCATGTCACGGCCCGCGACGGCTTGGCCTTTGCTTGGCCAGACGCGACCCTGAAGCGGGCTGCGCATCTGATGGTCGAGGTGCCGCCCTATGCCGCCGTGCGCTCCTTGACCCTGTCATCCGTCGAGAGCCAAGCCAGCCTTGCCAAGGCCGAAGCTCTGGGCATGCAAAACATCGCGCTGGGGGCCATCATGCCTCAGGAATGCGACGTCTTTGGCCGCATGAGGCCTGAACAGTTTATTGGCAGAGTCTCTGACGGCATTGGCCGGTTGGTCCAGCCCCTGCGCAAGATCGTGTCGGACAATGCCGGGATCCCTCTGGGTCCCATCGGCGGCGCAGTGCTGGAATATCGCCTGATCTATCTGGACTGGCCGATGGCAGGGGACCGGGTCTCGGTTCGCTCGGGTCTGCAAGGTACCGATAGCCGCACCATGCGCGTCTTGCACTGGATCTTGGACCCAGAGACCGGCAAGGCGTGGGGCACGTCCGAGGCGGTG
Organism: uncultured Caulobacteraceae bacterium; assembly: GCA_903884915.1. Taxonomy (GTDB): domain Bacteria; phylum Pseudomonadota; class Alphaproteobacteria; order Caulobacterales; family Caulobacteraceae; genus CAISGS01. The sequence goes on from CAISGS010000509.1 coordinate 2,668, forward strand.
GTCATCACCTTCGATCTGGACGCCCGCAAGGTCGTGCCGATCAGCGACACCGCCCGCTCGCTTTTGTTGGATCAGGCCACACCGGGCCTGACCCTTTAGGGCTTAGGCCGCAGCCTCAGCCAAGGCTTGGCGCACCAGATCGGGGCGCTCCAGCGGCAAGAAGTGGGTGGTGCCCGGCACGGTGCTGATGTTCAAGACACCGCGTCTGTTGGTTTTGACAAAGTCCTCATGCGCGCCAACGCGGCAGGTGGACCCATGTTCGGCCTGAAAGATCCTCACTGGGCGCTGAACCTTGGCCAAGATCGGCCAAGGCCGGTTGGCCATGGCTGAAAAGTTCGAGGCTTCCCAAGCGGGTGCGCAGGCCAGTTCCACCTTGCCATCG
>CAISGS010000510.1 GCA_903884915.1 uncultured Caulobacteraceae bacterium
CTCTGGGGGAAGTACCGGCGAAGCCGGGGTAGGGGGCTCACCCCCTCATCAAATGATCCGCAATGGGCCGGCGGGGAATAACCTAAGAAGGTTGCTGCGGAATGTTCGGTTTGACGGCGGAGCCAATTTACATTATGTTGTACATACAAATTGTATTGCCATGAGGTGGTATGTACGAATGGGACCCGCAAAAGGCCCGCGCCAACATCGCGAAGCACGGTGTCAGCTTTGAGGTCGCTATCCGAATTTTCGAGGGTCCTGTTCTTACGCGCGACGACGATAGTTATGATTACCTTGAATTACGTGAAATCAGCATCGGGATGGTGGGTGGGGCTGCTATTTTAGTCGTGGTTCACACGGATCGATTTGGCTCGACACGCATCATTTCTGCGCGTCCGGCCACCCGCAGTGAAAGGGTTCGATATGAAACAGAACTACAGCGAAGCTCTTAGTCTCGAAGCCTTAGCGGCTTTGAGGGATGAGGATATCGACACCTCGGACATTCCAGAACGCGATGAAGCGTTCTGGAGCAATGCGCGACTCGTGGAACCAGATCGCACAGAGCCGGTCACATTGCGGGTCAAGAGGTCGGTGTTGGAAGCCTTTAAGGCTCAGGGCAAGGGCTATCAAACGCGGATGAACGCGGTTCTCGAAACCTATATCCGCCAGACCCAGAAGGTACCCTGAGCAAAGGGTGCCCTCACCCCTTAATCAAGTGATCCGCAATAGCGTGATAGGCGGGCAGGGAGACGTGATCCAAGACGCTGTTGCCATTGCCAGCCACGGGATGTGAGGCATAGCGCGCGATAACCAGATCGGCCTTGGGCGCGATCCACAGGGCCTGGCCGTGGATGCCGCGTGCGCTGTAGGCCCCGAACCGGTCATGGGCCACCCACCACATGTTGCGATAGGACCAGCCCGGTAGGGTCATGACCCCAGCCTTAGCAAAGTGGCCCTGATCAGCCCCGGTCTCGATATCCTTGACGACGGCTTCGGGCACGATCTGTTGGCCGTTGAACTGACCGCCTAAACGCATCATTTCGCCAAAGCGGGTGAGGTCGCGCAAGGTCACGCTGAGCCCGCCTCCGGCCATGGCCGTGCCCATAGGATCGACATAGAGGTCGCCATCCTCGTCCGCCCCCAGCCTTTGCCAGATCCGTTCTGAGATCATCTCGGCAATGGGCTGACCGGTGATGCGCTGAATGACCCAGCTTAGCACCTCGGTATTGCAGGTCTTGTAAGCAAAGGCTTGGCCGTGCTCGCCTTCCTTCTCTAGGGCGAGGAGGAAATCGAAGATCGTGCGTGGTCCAGCATAGTCATCCGGCAAGGGCGCCAAGCCGCCCGCACGGCTATAGGCCCAAACCTCGGCATTGGGATCGACATAGACCTCAGAATAGCGAACCCCGATGGTCATATCTAGGACCTGCCGCAGTGTGGCGTCGCCATAGGCGGTCTTTGCCAATTCAGGCACATAGGCACTGACAAGTTGATTGGGGTCGAGGCGGCCTTCGTGGACCATCATCGCGGCCAACAGGCCGATGAAGGATTTGGTGACGGAAAAGACCAGATGGGTCAGTTCCGGTTTCAGGGCCCCGAAATAGCGTTCCTGCACAATCTTACCCTTGTGCAGCACCAAGATGCCGTCGGTGAAGTTTAGATCGAGCGACTCGCGCCAACTGACAGTTCGGCCATCCATCGTGGTGAAGGTTACGGCGTCCAGATCGTCACGCTCCGCCCGAGGCAGGGCGCTGGCGGCATTGGGGCCGCGACGGACATTCACGCTGGGGCCGGTTTGGCGCACATGGCTCAATCCCCAACGGCTCTTGGGGAACTGGAGGTTCGAGCCGTCATTGAGGGTCAGTCTCTTTTCAGGCGGAGGCGGAAAGCCCTGCATCAGACCCAAGGCCTTTGGATCGGTGGCAGCAGCGTCAAGTGGCTGGTTCATAATGGGGCTCCCTAAGTGGCGCTGTCCCGCGCCATGGCGGCAGGCTAGCACTGCAAAGGTTCGCTTTCAAAGGGGGTGACTATATCCGCATCAGGTTGGCCGCTATCCGTCTGGCCCAGCCCTTGCCAAAGGTCGGCCAGGTCGCAAGGTCTGTCATCATCTGCAGCCGCGCGCCATTGAACCGCGCCAGTATCGCTTTGGGATCGCTGTGTGACAGGGCTGACAGGGTGGTGGGACCGATCAGGCCATCGTCACTGACGCCCAGAGCCCGTTGCAGGGTCTTGATGGCAACCTTCACACCGCTATTGACCGCCATATCCAGCAGATCGAACCGAAGCGGCGCGGGCGCTCGGTCACAGCCCGCCGGGATCCAATAGTCACGCCGATAGATGGCTTTCGCTTGATCAAGCGTCAGGGCCTTGATGTCGAGCAAGGGGTAGGCACGTTTCGAAATGCCGAACCGCGTCTCGCCGCCGGGGTCATTTGGATGGTTCACATAGCCGCCCTCATGGCCGATCAGAACGTCAAAGGCTTCATCAAAGGTCATGGCGGCACCTCATCATCGCACGGTTGGAGGCACCGGTTTACGGCCTCCCCATCGGGTGAGGATAAGAAACATCGGTCAACCCCTTGCCCTAACGAACATGGCATTTGACGCGCCCCGCCCAGCGGCTACTGTTCAAGAAAACAATGATAACCTACGGAGGATGCTTGGGATGACGCCTGCTGATGGTGCCGACGCGGTCGTAAAGACCTTGCCGCCGTTCAAGCCGCTGCCGATGAAGGGCCCGGTTGTCCATGACGAGCGCCGCGCGGATCTGGTTCAAGGCCTGTTCACGACGCCCCCGGCCGACGGGGTCATGTCTCTCTAATCCCCTCAAACTTGCCCTCTAGAAGGAACCCTGACCATGCTCGATCCCTACTTCAAAGCCATGTTGGACGCCGCCGCCGAAGCGGGGGCTCCCTCACTCGATACGTTGGAACCTGAAGCGGCGCGGGAGGTCTATCGGACCTTGAAATTTGGCGAAGAGCCGCCGATTGGTCCCGTTGAAAGCCGTGACTTTACCGTGCCCGGTAAGGCGGGTCCGATCCCTGTGCGTCACTATACGCCCAAGGGTGCGGCATCTTTGACCCCCGGTATCGTGTTCTTCCACGGCGGCGGTTGGGTCATCGGCGATCTGGACACCCATGATGATGTCTGTCGCCGCCTAGCCGACCTGACGGGCTATCGGGTCTTGGCGGTAGACTATCGACTGGCCCCAGAAAACCCCTTCCCAGCCTCGCACGATGATTGCCTGTCTGCGACCAATTGGGCCTTTGAGAACGCGGCCTCTATCGGCTTTGATCCGGCCCGTATCGCCACCTGCGGCGATAGTGCAGGCGGTAACCTCTCAGCGGCCATTGCTATTGATCTGCGTGATGCTGGCCAACACAAGCTGGCCATGCAGGTCTTGATGTATCCGGTCACCACCTTCACCGTGACCACGGCGTCTATGGACCGTTTGGCCGAGGGCTTCTTCCTCACCAAGGCAGGCATGCACTATTTCCGCGACGCGCTGTTTGGCGATACGGGCTTGGGTGCTGACCCCCGCGTGTCGGTTCTGGATGTTCAGGACCTGTCGGGTCTTCCAGCCGCCTTTGTCTCGACGGCGGGTTATGATCCTCTCAGCGACGAGGGCATTGCCTATGTGAAGGCCCTGACTGCCGCAGGCGTTGATGTCGATCACCGTCACTATGACGGCTTCATCCATGGCTTCTACAACCTCGCCGCCTTGGCCCCAGCGGTTTTGGGGGCCTATGACGATGTTGTGGGGGCTCTGAAGAAGACGCTCGGCTAAAACACGCACTGTTGTTTCGGCGATTAAAAAGGCGGCCCGGATTGCTCCGGGCCGCCTCTCTTTTGACCTGTGGTTAAGGCCTAGTACTTGACGCGAAGGGTTGCGCCATAGGTGCGTGGGGCACCCATGAAGGCGTTCAGCGCGCCGGTTTGCAGCGGCGCATCGAAGACCACCTGGTAGTAGTTTTCGTCGGTTAGGTTTTGGGCCCACAACTCGGCCGTCCAACGCTTATCCTCAGAACCAACGGCGATACGGCCGTTGAGCACTGTGAGTCCGGGTTGAACCTTCAAGGGGTTCAGGTCCGAACCGGTGTTGTAAGAAGAGGTATATTTCGCGCTCAGGCTAGCCCGGGCTTCGAGGCCCGAACCGATCGACCGCTCGTAGCTGGCTGCCAGAGAGCCCGAATAGAGCGGTGCGAAGGAAACGCGGGTATTGGGCAGACGTGGCGACGCGCCAGCGGGGACAGTAAAGCTGCCATACTGGGTTTCGGCATAGGTGACGCCGCCTTGGACGTTCAGACCGTCGACTGGCGTGAACCAGACAAAGTCCGTGTCCAGACCGCGCGACACCACTTCTGGCACCGAGGTGACGATGAAGCTGACGCCGGTGAAGGCGTTCAGTTGGAAGTCCGTGAAGGTCTGATGGAACAGCGAAGCGTTGAACAGCACCGAACGATCGAACAGGCTGGACTTGGCGCCCAGTTCGAAGCTGTCGACAAACTCGCCGCCAAATGAGGTGTTGGAGTTTACCGCATAGAAGGGCGCGGATGGCGTTGGGACGCCTGCCGTGGTCAGACGGGTACGGGCGCGGTCGAGGTTAAAGCCACCAGCCTTGTAGCCGCGGGCGTAGGACGCATAGGTCATGACGCTTGGCGAGAGGCGGTAAGCAGCCTTAAGGGTGCCGCTCCATTCGCTTTCGGTGCGCGACTGGTTGACATTGACCTTGTTGAACGCTGGATCCGTCCAAGGGAAACAGAGCGAGGCTGCGAAGCAGACGCCGCCTGTACCGCTGTTGCGATATTGCGAGTTCAGGGTCTTTTCTTCGTTGGTGTAACGAAGACCCATGGTCACTTCGAGCTTGTCGGTCACGGCGTAGGCGTTGTTGGTGAACAGCGCGATGCCCTTGGCTTCTTGTGCGTGCTCATCGGTCTGGCCTGTGCCAGCAACGTAGAACGATGCAGGCAGGGTGGTGCCCGCCAGAGCGCCGATGAACGACCGGTAGCTGCTGCCGAACAACAGGTGGGTGCCGCCATTGAGCTTTTCTTGGGTAGCAAAAGCGCCGACCAGCCAGTTCAGCTTGTCAGCCTGGCCCGCCAGGCGGAACTCTTGGCTCAGTTGGTCAAACTCGGTGTAGTTGACCCCGGTGTCAGGACGATACCAGATGTCCGCGCCCGAGAAGTCGGAGTCTTGACCATTGATGGTCTTCCAGTTCCGCCAAGCGGTGATCGAGGTCAGCTTCGCGCCGCCGAGCCATGGGGTGGCCCAGTTGGCTTCGACTGACAGACCCTTGTCTTCGATCTTCTGCGTGGTGTTGCGGTTGGAGTAGGTCATCCGCGAGCCAGGATCGACAGGGTTCAAGGTGGTGGCAACGCCGCCGGTCAGGCTGTTTAACAGACCCTGAACGCCAGCAGCGCGAACCACTTGCACGGCCGCGCAGCAGTTTTCATCACGCTTGGTGAAGTCTGCGATGACGCGGAAATCCAGATCCGAGGTCGGGGTCGCCAGCAGTTGGCCACGGACGCTGTAGAAATCTTGGTTGGCGTCTTCGTTATTGGTGCGCGGACCATTGACGGTACGCACATCATAGAAGCCGTCGCGCTGGCGCTTGGCCACGAACAGGCGGCCAGCCAGCTTGTCAGCGACGATCGGGCCGGTCACCGAGGCCGAACCCCCAATGGCGCCGTAGTTGCCCACGGTCAGTTCGCCATTGGCGCCGAAGTCGAACTTTGGAGCCGTGCTGAGGATGCTGATCACGCCAGCGGAGGTGTTCTTGCCGAACAGGGTGCCTTGAGGACCCTTCAGCACTTCAACCCGTTCCAGTTCGCCCAGATCGCCAAAACCAACGCCGTTGCGCGGACGATAGACGCCATCGACGACGACGCCGACGGAGGATTCGAGACCTGGATTGTCACCGACAGTGCCGATACCGCGGATGCGGGCGGTGGTGACGGTTTCGTTCGAGGTCGAGGTGACCATGAGGCCTGGTGTCAGGATGGTCAGATCCTTGATGTCCTTGACGCCTGCATCTTGCAGCAGCTTTTGCGGCAAGGCCGTGACCACGATCGGCACATTTTGCAGGCTCTGCTCGCGCTTTTGAGCGGTGACGACGATTTCGTCGACCTGACGATTGGCCTCTTGGGCGTTGGCGCTACCTGCAAAGGCGGCGAGTACGGCGACGGAGGCCGTATATTTCAGAATGTTTGCGATACGCAATGAACTTCCCCGGCGGTTGTGCGGTCCCATTTTCGGGTTCCCGCGTTACGCTCATTTCCGGCTTATGCCTGTTCGAGCTTGCCCGAAACATAGGGAGGGTCGGATAGGACGCAAGCTGCAAGCCCTTGTGCGTCAAGGCTTTCCTTGTGGTGTGACTCAAATGAAACAGATTAGGTCTCGTCCGGGGCCATTTCGCCGCTTTGCCGCCTTTTTTGTGCTGCGAAATTGAGCACAGCAAAGGCGAGGGCCGTGGAGGCGACCGAGCCGACGACGACGCCCAGCCGAATCTGCGTCTGTATCAGGGCGTCTCCTGCGGCAAAGGCGAGACCGCCGATGAACAGGCTCATCGTAAAGCCTATGCCGCACAGCACGCTGATTCCATAGAGCTCTAGCCAAGTGGCCCCGGTCGGCTTGCGCGCCAAACCCGACTTTACCGCCAGAGCGATGCAGCTCAGAACCGCCACCTGCTTGCCAAAGAACAGGCCCGCCGCGATGCCTAGGGGGAGGGGGGCGAGAGCGTCCCGGAGATTCAGCCCCTCCAGCGTGAAGCCTGCGGCCGTAAAGGCAAATAGCGGTAAGATCCCATAGGCGACATAGGGGTGCAGGCTGTGCATGAACAGCTTCAGCGTCCCCTCCTGCCCGGCCTTTTGCGGCGCAATTGGCACCAGCATGGCGCAGGCGACCCCGGCCAGAGAGGTGTTGATCCCAGACTTGAGCGTAAAGGCCCAGACCACAACCAACCCCACCACATGGAAGGCGAGGGGTGCCCCCTTCCATCGTCCCAATAGGGCAAGGGCAGACAGGCCCAGTCCAGCGCCGACGAGGGCCTTGTAATGGAGTTCATCGGTAAAGAGCGTGCCAATCAGCGCCACGGCTCCGAGATCATCGACGATGGCGAGGGTTAGAAGAAACAGTCGCAATGATCCCGGCAGACCTCGGCCCGCCAAGGCCAAGATGGCGATGGCGAAGGCAATATCCGTGGCCGTTGGGATCGGCCAACCCCGCAGGGCCCCTCCGGGGGCCAGATTGATGGCCGTATAGACCAACGCTGGACCAATCATACCGCCAAGGGCCGCGATCAGGGGCAGGGCCAGCTTGCGGGCGCTCGACAGTTCGCCCTTCAGGACCTCGTACTTGATTTCCAGACCGACCACATAGAAGAACACGGCCATCAAGCCGTCCTTGACCCATTTCTGGAACGGCTTGGTCTCGATAAAGTCGCCAAACTGAACGGTGAAGGGTTGATGGACGAAGGCCCAGTAGGCGTCCTTGTGATCCGAATTGGCCGCGATCATGGCCGCAAAGGCCGCAATGATGAGGAACAGGCCGGAGGCCGTCTCGGTCTTTAAGAAGTCGAGGGTGGGACGACGGGGCATGGGCTGTTCCTGCGACCGATCAAGATCAAATCAAGGGATGCCTCCTCATACGCGCTGCCGAACGACCCGCCAAGCCTTGGGGCGAGGCTAGGACTTGAAACCGCGGTCTAATGTCGGCATGGGAATGGGATGGCACCTTTCTCCACCCTGACCAGCCCGGCCTATCGGCCCGATCCGCTCTACATGGCCTTAGGGGCGGACTATGCCGATCCTGTCGAGCCCGCTGATTTTCCGCAGGCGATCATTCGCTTTCGTAATCAGCGTGCGGCTGCGAGCGTTGGCCTAGACGGATTGAGTGATGCCGACTGGGTGGCTGCCTTTGCCCGGTTTGAGCCCTTGCCCGGCAATCTGCCTCAGCCCTTGGCCATGCGTTATCACGGCCATCAGTTCGGGGTTTATAATCCCCAGCTCGGCGATGGTCGCGGCTTTCTCTATGCACAGCTGCGGGAGGCCCCAGCCACAGAGGGCGCGCCGTCGCGCCTGTTGGACCTCGCCACCAAGGGCACGGGCCGCACGCCCTGGTCCCGCAGCGGCGATGGCCGACTGACCCTCAAGGGCGGCGTGCGAGAGGTGCTAGCCGCCGCCATGTTGGAAGCGCAGGGCGTGCCGACCTCGCGGGCCTTTAGCCTCATCGAGACCGGCGAGGCGCTCGAGCGCAATGATGAGCCCAGTCCGACCCGTTCGGCCGTGCTGACCCGCCTGTCCCACAGCCACATCCGTTATGGCACCTTCCAGCGTCACGCCTATCTCCAGCGCCCAGACCTGATCCGCCGCCTGATCGATCATGTTGGCGCGGTCTATGATCCGGCCATCTTGACGGTTGAGGGCGATAGCGCCCGGGCCCTGACCTTCTTGACCGGCGTGATGCAGCGCGCTGCCGTAACAACCGCGCGGTGGATGGCGGCGGGGTTTGTCCATGGGGTGCTCAATACCGATAATATGAACATCACCGGCGAGAGCTTCGATTACGGGCCCTATCGCTTCTTGCCCTATAATGACCCCAACTTTGTCGCGGCCTATTTCGACCAGAACGGCCTCTATCGATTTGGCCGTCAGCCGCAGGCCGTGCTCTGGAGCCTCAAGCAACTGGCCGGCTGCCTGACCGACTTGGCCGATGAGGCCGACCTTGCCGAGGTGCTCAATGGCTATGCCGTGACCTATCGCGAGGCCCTGTGCGACGCCATGTTCGCGCGTCTGGGGATCAGGCGCCTGGGCGATGAGCGCGACCCGGCGCTGGTCAATGTCGCCTTCCAAGCCTTGGGCGAGGCTGATCCCGCCCTGCGCTGGGAGCCCTTCTTCTTTGATTGGTTTGCGGGGGCAGCCTCTGAGGCGCGGGCGATGAGCGGGGTGCGGGCTGGCCTCTATACCGGCCCTGCGTTCCAGGCCTTCCGCGCTGCCCTGCAGGGGTTTGAACCGGATCGTCCCGAACGGCTCGGCCACGTGATTTTCCAAGCCGAAGAGCCAGAGGAACTGCTGATCGACGAGATTGAGGCGATCTGGAGCGCGATCGCTCAGTCTGATGATTGGAGCCCGCTGTCGCGAAAGCTGGAGGCTATCGGCCTGACCGCAGAGGCTAGGCTTTAAAGCTTAGGTCAGGCACCAATCCAAAACCCTTGAAAGGGCCGGATAGTGCGACTGTGGAACGACTGATCCGAAAATGACGCACAAAACGAAGGTCAAACGTCTGACCATTAGAACCTCCCATGTCTCAGTCTTATATCTGTTACAAATAGTAGTGTAACGTTACCCGGTCGAAGGCAAGACCCATTCGGCTCTGGTCTTCCGCGCAAATTATGGTCTTATCCTCGCTAGGCCGAGCCGCTTTTGCGCGCACGCGATGGAATGGGAATGAGGATCATGCTGTTTCTGATCTGTGGATTGGTTCTGTTCTTGGGCTGCCATAGCCTGCGTGTTGGCCCAGCAAGCCTTCGCGATGGTCTTGTACAGCGCCTCGGGGCCGGTGGTTTCAAGGGGCTCTATTCGATTGTGTCCCTGATCGGCTTTGCCCTGATCATCTGGGGCTATGGCCAAGCGCGACTGAGCCCATCTGTGGTCTGGCTGCCGCCCGTGGCCACCCGCCACCTCGCCGTCCTGCTGATGTTGCCTGCCCTGATCTTGATGGTCGCGACCTACATCCCCGCCAATGTCATTAAAGCCAAGCTGCACCATCCGATGGTTCTGTCGGTCAAGGTCTGGGCTTTGGCCCACCTGCTCAGCAACGGCAATCTGGCCGATATTGTGCTGTTCGGCTCGTTCTTGATCTGGGCGGTCTTGTCCTTCCGCGCCGCCCGCCAACGCGACCGCGCCAACCCCACTGAGGCTGCGGCGTCCAAGCCGCTCGGCCTGATCCTGACCCTGATGCTCGGCACCGGCGTCTGGGCCGCCCTGATCATGGGCGGCCACCGGCTCCTGATCGGCGTCAGCCCATTTGGGGGGTAGTCTTGCGGTCGAGCGTGGGAGCAGGGCGTGGCGTCCCGTAGAGGACTCGAACCTCTGACCCCCGGTTTAGGAAACCGGTGCTCTGTCCGGCTGAGCTAACGGGACCCACGAGGGCGGTGTAGCATCGTGGGGGGCGGCTGCCAACCTAGCCGATCAGGCCGGCCGCCCAAGGATCGCCGACCTTTTGTTCCAGCGCGATTTTCAACTTCTTCATGGCGTGGTGCTCGATCTGGCGCACGCGCTCCTTGGAGATGCCGAGCGTCTTGCCGAGGGTTTCAAGGGTTTCAGGGTCCTCGATCAGGCGACGTTGGCGCACAATGTTCATCTCGCGCGGGGTCAGGGTGTTGAGGGCTTCCTGCAGCAGGTTTGAACGGGTGGCATCGTCGCGCTTGTTCATGACGATCGTCTCGGGCAACTCAGCCTCATCCTTGAGGAAGTCTTGCCATTCGCCTTCGCCAGCCTCGACGAGGGGAGCGTTGAGGGACCGGTCGCCGGTCGACAGGCGCGAGGCCATGGCGTCAACTTCACGCTCATCAACCGCCAATTCCTTGGCAATGAAGGCGCGGCTTTCGGGGGAAAGGCCTTGGCCGCCGACATCGTTCAGGACGGCCCGCAGGCGGCGCAGATTGAAGAACAGGGACTTTTGCGCTGCCGTGGTGCCGGTGCGGACAATCGACCAGTTGCGCAGAATATAGTCTTGGATCGAAGAGCGGATCCACCAGGAGGCATAGGTGGAGAACCGCACCTCACGCTCCGGCTCGAACCTTGCTGCCGCCTGCATCAGGCCGACATTGCCCTCTTGGACCAGGTCGCTCATCGGCAGGCCGTAGTTACGAAAGCGCCCAGCCATGGACACGACCAAGCGCATATAGGCGGTGATCAGCTCGTGCAGGGCCTTGTCATCTTGATCGTCGCGCCAGCGACGGGCGAGGTCATGCTCGTGAGAGGCCTCGAGCATCGGAGCCGACATCGCGGTTTTCACGAACCGCCGGTCTGCGCGTAAGGATTCGGATGTTTCAACTAGCGCCATGGTCTTGACCCTCTGCACCGAACTGAAAGGTCCGGACATTTGGTCTACGTGCCCGCACGCTTTGCGGTTCACCAGGGGGCTAAAGATTTTTTGATTTTTGTCCTGAGCGGCCTAACGGCCAACTCAGGACGAGATCAGGCTAGGGGCCTAGGCGGCCTTAAGCAGGGACTTGTTCAGGATGCCGATGGCGGCGTCGCGGTCGATCCGCTCAATCGCGGCCACTTCGCGAGCCATACGGTCGAGGGCGGATTCATAGAGTTGGCGCTCGGAATAGGACTGTTCGGGCTGGTTCTCGGCGCGGTGCAGGTCGCGCACCACTTCAGCGATGGAGATCAGGTCGCCGGAATTGATCTTGGCTTCATATTCTTGGGCGCGGCGGCTCCACATGGTGCGCTTCACCCGGGCGCGGCCCTTGAGGGTGGTCAGGGCTTGCGAGACGACATCGCCCGCCGCCAGAGGACGCAGGCCTGCGGTCTTGGCCTTTTTGGTCGGGACGCGCAGGGTCATTTTTTCGTGGTCGAAGGTGATAATGTAGACCTCGAACGCCATACCGGCGACCTCTTGAGTTTCTACGCCGACCACCTGTCCTACGCCGTGCGCGGGATAAACAACGTGATCGTCAACCGAGAAATCGTGGACATTGGCGTTCATAGAAAACCCTCTCGAAAATCTGTTCTTCCATCCGACACGAATGAAAGACCTCAACCTTTTACCCAACAACAGACATTGGAGATCCGGCCCGTTACGGTACGGACGTCATCAGCCGTGTCATGTTGCAAACTTAGTCTAGGACACCCTTCGCCTTAGATAGGGGCGCGCGTCAGTAGAGGACCGCTGTTGTCGAAAAGATGCGCGCTGTGCAGGAACACAAAACGGCATCGTCCTATGGGATATCACAAAAATCGTCACAAAGAAAGGGTCTGCTAAGGGGGGGCTTTTGGGTCTGCCCTGACCGAGTGTCGCGCGTGACGAAAATCAGGAGCCCTTGCCGGGCTTTTCGCTGAAGTATTTTTCGAACTTACCGGTCTCGCGCTCAAAGGCTTCGCGATCTGCTGGCGGCTCACCCTTGACGGTAATGTTCGGCCAGACCTTGGCAAAATCGGTGTTGATCTTCAGCCACTTGCCGTCGGCATCATCTTCCGTATCGGGCTTGATCGCATCGACGGGGCATTCGGGTTCGCAGACGCCGCAGTCGATGCACTCATCTGGATTGATCGCCAGAAAGTTTTCGCCCTCATAGAAGCAGTCCACGGGACAGACTTCCACGCAGTCCATGAACTTGCACTTAATGCAGGCATCCATAACGATGTAGGTCATATCAAGTCCACGATATCCGGTCGGCCACGAGGCGGTGGTCGCGGTCTATCTCAGGGGATCGGCGTTTGTGTCAACAGCCGATCCATTCGCAGCCCTATCAGGAATTCTGAGGGTAGGGGTTTGGCCGATGGAAATTGACCCTCTTGTTCCCAGATTTAGGCCGGAAGGTCGCTATAGAGCCCCTGGGCTTCGGGGGCGGGGCCGCGGCGCTCGCCGAGGGCTTCGATGCGGATCGCAAAGACGCGGGCGGCGATGGCAAAGGTCAGTTGATCGCCGGGTCTGATGGTGCGTGAGGGCTTGTCGAGGCGAGCGGGCGGACCAAGGCCGGGGCGTTCTAGGCGCACGCGCCCGTCTTCCACGAACTTGGCGGCGAGGGCACGGGTCTTCAAGAACCGAGCGCGCCAAAGCCAGACATCGATACGGCAGGTCTCTTCACTCATCCAGCCTGTCCTTTCTGGGCGTTGGCGATCTTTCGGACCGGTCGGCGACGGCGGCGGGCCGGTTTAGCGGGCGCGGGGGGTGGAACCTTGAGCGCTGCCAGAGCGGCGAAGGGGGAGGCGGCCACCGCCCGGTCCATCGCAGCCCTAGCCTTGGCGGTTTGCTCGGGGGCTTGGGCAGCGGCTGCGCGGTCGGCCCGGCGCCTGCGCCAAAGGCGAGGCTCGCCCGGCACCGGCTTGCCGACAGGGGCATAGTTGAGGCCCCGCAGAACCCACTCGGTCTGAGAGGGTGTCCAGCCCAGCGCCTCAATCGCCTCGGACGTCAGGGGCATGGCCCCATTGACGGCAGGCAGGGCCCGAAGATGGTTGTCCAACTGTTCCAACATCAGGACGGGCACGGTGAAGGCACCGACCGCCCGCAGGCCATAGGCGGCTAGGATTCTCGCTGAGGGGATCGCGGAGGGCAGGGGCCCAATGGACTGGAAAGCGGCGGGCCAGTCTGGACGCTCAACCGCTGCAAAGGCGCGAGTGAAGGCCAGGGCCTGCGGTGCGAGCAGGGCAGGCAAGAACAGGCTGAAGGCTCCGAACCGAACCCCGATGGCCCGCAGGTGGCGGCGCTCGACGGGGCTCAGGGCTCGAACCTCGGTCTCAACGAGGGACCGGTCGAGCACGCCGCCCGACTCGGCGAGCTGATAGGCGATGCCTCTGGCCAAGCCCTTGATCTTGCCGCTTTGGATCGCGGCTTCGAGATCGCGCAAGGGGCCAAGCCGTCGCCCCGCCTCCGCCGCCAAGAAGGCCTCCAGCCGCCGCGTGGCCCGCTCTCGCGCTGGAGCGGGACCAAGCTCACCAAACAGGCGCACACGCGGAGCAAAGAGGCGTGACATGTCGAGCTTTCCTGCCGCCTCTCCGTTCCACAGCACCGCGCCATCGGGCATCAGGGCGAAGGCGGCGTCCGGCTCGGCGGCGATGGTGCCAAGTCGGCGGGCAATCTCCGGACCGACCGCGCGCTGAGCCGCGGCGCGCAAGGCCTTGTCTTCCAGTTCACTCTCGCCCTGAGCCGGGACAAAGTGCAGGCCGCTGAGTTGGCCGACAAAATGGCCCTCTACCGTGACCGTGCCATCGCTGCCGAGGCCTGCGAGCAGGTCCTCGCGCTGGCGCAGGCCGTGCATGAGGGCGCTGGTGCGCCGGTCGATGAAACGCTGCATCAGGCGCTCGTGGAGCGTATCGGAGAGCCGCTCTTCGAGGGTCTTGGTCTGGCCTTGCCAATGGGGCGGATCGACCAGCCAGTCAGGGCGGTTGGCGATATAGGCCAGGGTGCGCACGTTGGAGAGGCGCCCTGACAGGGCGTCAATATCGCCGTCGAGCCGGTCCAGCGCCCGAAACTGCTCGGCGATCCAATCGGTGGGGGCGCGGCGCGAGCCTTGGGTCAGGGGCATGAACAGGTCGCGCACCATACGCAGGTGATCATCCAGCGTCGTCTTGCGGAAGTCTGGCGTCTGACAGACATCCCACAGCCTCATCAGGTTGGACTTGTCTCGGCAGCGCCGCGCGACATCCTCATCCAGCGCCATGCGCCGAAGGGCGGTCTCATCGAGGCTCTCTTCGGCCAGCTTCAGTCCGTCGCGGGACGGCGGCTCGGCGAGGCTGCGAATTAAGGCGTGCAGGGACTGGAACTCCAGCCGCGAATTGCGCCATTCGGCAGCGGAGATCGACTCAAAGGCGTGGTTTTCAACCGCCGAAACCTGATCCTCGTCCATCTCGGGACATTCGCCCGTCACACCAAAGGTGCCGTCAGAGCGGAACCGGCCCGCCCGGCCCGCGATCTGGCCGATCTCCTGCGGATAGAGCCAGCGGGTGCGCTTGCCATCAAACTTGCGCAGGCCCGCAAAGGCGACATGGTCAACATCCATGTTCAGGCCCATGCCGATAGCGTCAGTGGCGACCAGAAAATCCACCTCGCCCGACTGATAGAGCGCCACCTGAGCATTGCGGGTTCTAGGACTGAGCGAGCCCATGACCACCGCCGCGCCGCCGCGCTGGCGCCTGATCAACTCGGCAATGGCATAGACCGCGTCGGTAGAGAAGGCGACGACCGCGCTGCGCCGGGGCAGGCGGCTTAGCTTTTTGGGGCCGTCATAGGTCAGTTTCGAGAACCGCTCACGGGTGACAAACTCCGCATCAGGCAGGAGGCGCCGGATCAGGGGGGCAAGCGTGCCCGCGCCTAGGAACATGGTCTCGCAACTGCCGCGCGCATGGAGCAATCGCTGGGTGAAGACGTGACCGCGCGCGGGATCAGCGCAGAGCTGGATCTCGTCCACCGCCAAGAACTCGACCTCACGGTTCAGCGGCATCGCCTCGACCGTGCAGACATAATAGGACGGCCGCGGCGGGATGATCTTTTCCTCGCC
>CAISGS010000511.1 GCA_903884915.1 uncultured Caulobacteraceae bacterium
ATAAGGAAAATCTCGAAGCCTTTGAGATCGCGGTCGGCAAGTGGTCTGAAGTGGTCCAGTGCGCTACCGTCACCGGCGGCGAAGACTATGTGCTGCGCATCATCACCCGCGACATGCACGCCTTTGACGATTTCCTGCGTGACAAGCTGCTGTCGCTTGGGCTGGTCTCGAATGTTCAGAGCCGCATTGTCATTCGCGGCGTCAAGAACTCGACTGCCGTGCCGCTCGGCCTGATCAGCCCCTATGTCGAAACCGGGGCCTAGGCCGCCTTCAAGGCACGGTTGGCCGAGAGGCCATATTCGACGCCGGTCCAGAGGGTGACGGCTGCGGCCAGCCAGATCAGGCCATGGGCCCCGTAAGCCATCAGGCGAAACTGATCGATGGTCAGGTGCAGGCCATAGGCCGGGGCAAACCAGGCCACCATCAGGGCGCCCAGCGCGACCAGTTGCAGGGCGGTCTTGATCTTGGCCAAGGCCGTGACCTTGAGGACCAGACCGCGCGGGGCCAGAACTTCGCGCAGGGCTGAGACAGCAAATTCGCGAAACAGAATGATCCCGATAGGCACCAGAACCGGCGGCTGAACATGGACCGCGATCAGGCCCAAGGCCGCGGCACAAACTAAGATCTTGTCGGCGATGGGGTCGAGAATGGCCCCAAACAGGCTCTCGACCTTCCACCGGCGGGCCAGCCAGCCATCGAAAAAGTCGGTCACGGCGGCAATGACGAATGAGGCTAGGGCCATTCGCAGGATCAAGAAGATCATGGCCTGATCCATGCTCGCGCCTTGCTCTTGCACCCAAGCTACCGCCGCAAAGCAGGCGAACATGACCAGGGTCAGCACCAGACGCAGAACCGTCAGCAGGTTGGGCAGGGCCGCTTTAGTGAACATCGAAGGCCTCTTGGGTCAAATCAGGTTCGCGTCTTTATGCGCCTCTATACACGGCCTTGGCACGGGCTTCACCCCCGCCTGAAATAGTCATAGATGCGCTGGGCGAGCGGGCCGCTGACCCCATCGACCTTTTCCAGTTCAACCACCTCGGCCCGCGAGACCCCCTTGGCGGAGCCGAAGGCATGGAGGAGCGCACGCTTACGTCCCGGCCCAATGCCGTCAATCTCATCGAGCGGGTTCTTGATCATCTCAGCGGCCCGCTTGGCGCGGTGGGTGCCGATGGCAAAGCGGTGGGCCTCGTCGCGTAGCCTTTGCAGATAATAGAGGATCGGGCTCTTGGGCTCGAGCATGCGCGGCGTCTTACCCGGCAAGAAGAACCGCTCAAGGCCTGCATCCCGGTCTGGCCCCTTGGCGACCCCGACGAGGGCAACATCCTCAACACCAAGCTCAGCCAGCACGGCGATGGCCTCGGCCAACTGTCCAGCCCCGCCGTCGATCAGCACCAGATCCGGGCGCGGCGTTGGCGTGCCTTCACCCTCTTCCTTGACCATGCGGGCAAAGCGGCGGCGCAGGACCTCACGCATCATGCCGTAGTCGTCGCCGGGGACGAGCTCAGTGTCCTTGATATTGAACTTGCGATATTGGCTCTTCATGAAGCCGTCGGGTCCGGCCACGATCATGCCGCCGACGGCATTGGTGCCCATAATGTGGGAATTGTCATAGACCTCGATTCGCTCGGGCGGACCGTCCAGTTCGAAGGTCTCGGCCACGGCGGTCAAGAGCTTGCCTTGGGCGGAGCTTTCCGCCATCCGCCGACCCAAGGCCTCGCGGGCATTGGTCAGGGCATGGTGCACCAGATCGAGCTTCTCGCCGCGCTTGGGCATCGCGATCTCGACCTTGCGTCCGGATTTCAGGCTGAAGGCCTCGGCGAGGAGCGCGTGGTTGGGGGCCTCATGCGAGGTCAGGATCAGGCGCGGCACCGGCTGGGCGTCGTAGAATTGGCCCAAAAAGGCATCGAGAATGTCCTCGTCCTCATCTTGGCGATCCACGCGCGGGAAATAGGCGCGGTTGCCCCAGTTCTGGCCCGCGCGGAAAAAGAACACCTGAACACAGGCCTGCCCGCCCTCGCTGAACAGGGCAAAGACATCGGCCTCCTCGACCGTGCCCGGATTGATCGACTGGTCCTGACTGACGGCCGATAGGGCGCGTAGACGGTCGCGAAGCCAAGCGGCCCGCTCATAGTCCATATCTTCGGCCGCTTGGCTCATTTCGTTCGACAGGCGTTTTTGCACCAGTCGGCTCTTGCCTGAGAGGAAATCATGGGCCTCTTCGACCAGCGCTGAATAGTCAGCGGGCGCAATCAGATCGACGCAGGGGGCGGCGCAGCGTTTGATCTGGTGCAGCATGCAGGGCCGGGTCCGGCTCTCAAACACACTGTCGGTGCAGGAGCGCAGAAGGAACGCCTTTTGCAGACTATTGACCGTCCGGTTCACCGCCCAAGCCGAGGCGAAGGGGCCAAAATAGTCGCCCTTGATCGTGTGGGCCCCGCGATGTTTGCGGATCTGCGGCGAGGCATGGTCGCGGCGAATCAAGATCTCTGGAAAGGTCTTGTCATCGCGCAGCAGCACGTTGAAGCGCGGCTTGAGCGACTTGATGAAGTTGATTTCCAGCAGCAGGGCTTCGGTTTCGGTCTTGGTGGTGACGAACTCCATCGACCTCGTCAGGTGGACCATGTGAGCGATGCGCTGGGTATGGAACCGGCCTTGGGCATATTGGGTGACCCGTTTCTTTAGGCTCTTGGCCTTGCCGACATAGAGCACCTCACCAGCCTCGCCCATCATCCGATAGACCCCGGGACTGTCGGGCAGGCGCAGGGACTCGTCCTTGATCAGGTCCATCCCCTTGAGGGGTGTTTGAGACGGGGTGTCGGGCGCGTCGGTGGTCATGGGGCAGATATAGGACAGATTCTGCAGATTTGCGCCCCGCCCAACGATGGAACGATGCTGTTGAAGGCCCCGCCTTCCGTGGCATAAGCCTTGGCAAAGCTATAGCGCCCCGGGAGGCCCCATGTCTGACGCCATTATCCTGCACCATTACGACACCTCGCCCTTTTCGGAGAAGATCCGCGTCCTGTTCGGGCTCAAGGGTATGGC
>CAISGS010000512.1 GCA_903884915.1 uncultured Caulobacteraceae bacterium
ATCAAGCTCTTTGAGCGCAAGGTGCGCCCCGAGCTAGATGAGGCCAGCCTTAACTCCGCCTTCCTAAGTGAGATGGGAACGCTGCATCCCATTATGCTGGGGGCCTCGCGCAATGCGACGTCGGCTTTCCAGCAGGTGCTCATGGCTAATGCCATTCGAAGCGGGGTCACGGGCTTTTCGGCTGAGGCAGGCGGCGACGCCGTCTCCATCATGGCCCAGACCCAAGCCGAAGTTCAAACCCGCAAGACCCAGCAGCTCCTAGGCGGCGTTGCCGAAAAGGCCATCGTCATCCTCAAGATCGTGGTCGATCTTCTGTTCATCGGCATGTTCCCGGTTCTTTTCCCGGCCATGCTGCTCCCCAAGATCGGGCCCAAGATGATCCAAGGCTATCTGACGGGGTTTTTATACCTGCAGCTTTGGGGGCCCATGTATGTGATCGTCCATAAGATCGCCATGGGCACAGCTGCGGCCAAGACGGCGGCTGCCGCCTATATTCCAGACACGGTCACGGGTCTGAAGATCGCCAATCTAGAATCCATCGGCTCGGTCAATGCCGACATAGCGGGCGTTGCCGGCGTCATGACCCTGATGATCCCGGTGCTGGCCGGTATGCTGACCAAGGGGGCCATGGCGGTCGGAAGCCAAGGCGAGGCGTTACTGGCGCAATTTAGAAGCGGCGCGGAAGCGGCCGGCGCGTCAGCCACAACCGGCAACTATTCCTTTGGCAACACAGCCTTTGAAAACCAGTCTTGGAACAACAAGAGCGCCAACCGTTGGTCAACCTCGGGCGAGGTGGATCAGGGCAACTTTAGCTATGTCGATGGCAATCTAAACCGCACCCAGATCGGCGCGAATGGTGCCGCCACCCTAACCTCGTCCATGTCTAACACGGCCTTCTCGGCCAACTATTCGGACGGGGTTAGCAAGGCCTATGTGGAAGCGGCCAACAATAGCCGCTCCATGAGCCAGTCCCTGTCTCACAGTGTTTCTGAGGGCCAATCCAGGGTGGCCGCAGAGTCAGCCGAGAAGATCCAGAGCTGGCTCAATAGTGACAGCAAGACCCGCTCCCAAGGCAGCGATAGCCGCCACACCTGGGGCTCCACCTACCAGGTCATGGACCAGGTGTCTCAAAGCCTCCAGAAGACCCACGGCTATGATGAGCGGACGGCGAAGCAGTTGACGGCGCGGGCGGCGTTGGAAGGCTCTCTCGGAGCCGAGGTGCCTATACCTGCATTAGGGGGCGCAAAGCTAGGTGTTCGAGGCACCGTTGGCGTCGATCAGTCGGTTTCAGCATCTGGTAGCGAGTCCAACGGTCTAAACGCTGCGCGCCAAGCCCTGTCGTCGTCGGGCTACACTGACCGTGTCGATAAGACTGCCGCGCAATATGCGGCAGAAAGCTTCGCCCAAACCTCGACCGCCCAGTCGATGTCGTCTCAGAAGATGTCCGACACCTTCTCCTCGACGCGGTCGATCACGGACGCTGCCAATCAAGCCGAGACTCAGGCGCGCAGTTATGAACAGCGGGCGGATTTTACGCGGTCTAATTCGGCTTCGCTCAACACCAACCTCAACAACCAGTTCACGTCCTTTGCGATGGATCGGCTGGTTGGCCAACGCGACGCCTATGGCGCGCTCATCGATCAAGAGCGCGCGGCCTATATCCTGTCAGGCCGAGGATCGAGCGAAGAGATGGCGATGGTTCAAGATATCCAATCGCAGTTCCGCCAAGAGGAGGCCTTCAAGATCGCGGCACCTGATCTTGTGGAGACCAACAGCCAGAGCGTTGGACAGACCGTTAACTCTGTTCCATCCGAACCTCTTCGCATTCCAGAGCCTTCAGGCACGAGCGATCTTGGTGCTGGGGTGAATTTGCGAGATCTCGGCAGCCCGGGGAGCGGTGTGAGTGATGCCGCGCCAGGCACCGCCCGATGGGAGGAGGAGAGGGCGCAAGAGAGATTAGAGCAGGCTCAAGGTAGTAACTCATCTCGGTCATCGGCTGACCAGAACCAAACTCCTGACCCTGATGCGCCTCGCTATCTACCAGGCGAGCCCCATCTGATGCCGGGCATTAGTAATGCTCAACGTGATCAGATCAGAGGTGACACGGATGCAGCGGGGGCGTCGGTTTCATCGATGCCCGCATCGAAAGGAAGTGAGTTGGCCGCCGCTTCGCGTGTATTTGATAAACCAGATTTTGCAAACACGACATCGCGGTTGTTTGGGCGATATCCCGAGCCACCGCGTTAGATCTGGCCTTTAGCCTCGCCCTGACGACTTCTAATTGCGCGACTAACATAGCCAAACAATGAGATCGGCACGACCAAGAAAAATCCGAGCAGGATCGCCCAGGCCAATCCCCACAAGTTGCCGCGCAACGCCCCATAAAGACAAAACCCGATTGCTGCGAGTAGTAGCAAACTTGATACGAAAATCAGAAAACCATAGACGAACACCCCAAGCCAGAACCCCTGCCCGGAGGTTTGGTAGGCGATTTCACCCTCGATGATACGTTTGGCCTCAGGGGTGAGTTGGATGTTCGAAACTGAATTGTCCATGGCATCATCCGCCGGTTTGATCTGGTTTTGTTCTAA
>CAISGS010000513.1 GCA_903884915.1 uncultured Caulobacteraceae bacterium
AGTGCGAGGCCAAGGGCTTTCGGAAAATCACCTATTTCCCAGACCGGCCCGACGTCCTGTCACGCTACACCGTGCGGATGGAGGCCGACGCCAAGGCCTTCCCGCGCCTTTTGTCCAACGGCAATCTGGTCGAGCAGGGCGCCGCCGCCAATGGCCGTCACTATGCCGTCTGGAACGATCCCTTCCCCAAGCCCTGCTATCTGTTCGCGCTCGTTGCCGGGGAACTGGACGAGTTGGCCGACAGCTTTGTGACCATGAGCGGTCGCACGGTCGATCTGCGTATCTATGTCGACCCCGGCCAAGCCAGCCGCGCGGTCTATGCCATGGATGCCCTCAAGCGCTCGATGGCCTGGGATGAGCAGGCCTTTGGGCGTGAATATGATTTGGACCTGTTCATGATCGTCGCCGTCCGCGACTTCAATTTCGGGGCGATGGAAAATAAGGGTCTCAATATCTTCAACTCGTCGCTGCTGCTGGCTGATGAGGCGACGGCCACTGATTTTGACTATGAGCGGATTGAGAGCGTCGTTGCCCACGAATATTTCCATAACTGGACTGGCAACCGCATCACCTGCCGCGACTGGTTCCAGCTCTGCGTCAAGGAGGGTCTGACCGTCTATCGCGACCAGACCTTCTCCGGCGATCAGCGCGGCGCGCCCGTTCAGCGCATCAAGGACGTCAAGGCGCTACGCGCGCGGCAGTTCACCGAAGATGCAGGCCCTCTGGCCCACCCGGTTCGCCCCGACGCCTATATGAAGATCGACAATTTCTACACGGCGACCATCTACGAGAAGGGCTCCGAACTGATCCGGATGCTGCACACCCTTCTGGGCCAGCCTACCTTCCGCGCCGGGATGGATGTCTATTTCGAGCGTTGGGATGGGCAGGCGACGACCGTCGAGGCCTTTATCCAGTGCTTTGCGGACGCCTCAGGCCAAGATCTCAGCGCCTTTTTCCAGTGGTACGGGCAGGCCGGAACGCCAAAACTGAGCGTGACCAGCGCCTATGATGCGGCCGCCAAGAGCTTGAGCCTGACCCTATCGCAGCAGACCGCGCCAACCCCCGGTCAGCCGACCAAGGTGGCCCTGCCCCTACCGGTTCGGGTTGGATTGCTCGATCAAGACGGCCGGGTGCAGACCTTTACGGCCCCAGGCGGCGATGGCCCCACAGATCAGACGGTTCTGGTCCTGAACGGTTCTGAACAGACCTTTGTGCTGACCGATGTGGCCCGTGCGCCCGTCCTGTCCGCCCTTCGCGGCTTTTCAGCCCCGGTCCATCTGGAGACCGACGCCCCGCCGCAGGACCGCTATGTCCTGCTGGCCGCCGATCCAGACCTGTTCAATCGCTGGGAGGCTGGGCAAGGCTTGGCCAGCGACCTGATCCGTGCCCGGGCCAGCGGAACACCGGATCTGGAGGGGGAAAAGCAGTTCGCCGCCGCCATGGGTCGGGCCTTGAACGATCAGGCTGCTGAACCGGCCTTCAAGTCCCTTCTGCTGGGTCTGCCGACCGAGCAGGAAATGGCCATGAGCATGGTCCCTGCCGATCCTGCCGCCATCCACGCGGCCCGCAATGCCCTGCGCAGCGTTTTGGCCAGCGATCTGCACGATCTCCTGACCGATCTGCATGAGGGCATGACCGCGCAGGGTCCGTTCTCACCCGACGCGGTGGGCGCAGGACGGCGCGCCCTGCGAAACGCCGCACTCGATCTGTTGGCCGCACAGCCAAGCGATAGGGTCGCTGCCCGCGCTCAAGCCCATTATGAGGCAGGCTCGAACATGACCGACATGATGGGCGGGCTATCGGCCCTGCTCAGCCTCGGCGGTGCGGCCCTCGACCGGGCGCTGGACGACTTCTTCCAACGCTGGAACACTGAGCCCCTCGTGATCGACAAGTGGTTCGCCTTGCAGGCCCGCAATCCGGCCCTCGATGCGCTGGACCGCGTCATTGCCCTGACCAATCATCCCGCCTTCGAGGCCCGCAATCCCAACCGCCTGCGTGCCTTGATCCAAACCTTCGCCTCGGCCAATCCCGCAAGGTTTCACGATGAGAGCGGCGCGGGCTATCGGTTCCTCGCCGATCAGATCCTTGCCCTTGACAGCTTCAACCCCATGACGGCGGCGCGTCTGGTCGAGCCCTTAGGCGGCTGGAAACGCTATCGCCCAGATCTTGGGGCCCTGATGAAGGCTGAGTTGGTTCGTATCGCCAACCATCCTGGCCTGTCCAAGAATGTCAGCGAACTGGTGGGCAAGGCCCTAATCTAGCCAGAGGGCCTTGCCAAAAACCTGTGTGAAAGCGGCTA
>CAISGS010000514.1 GCA_903884915.1 uncultured Caulobacteraceae bacterium
CTTGATCAGTTCGGTGGCAAAGACCTTGGTATAGCTCGGCGTCGCAGCCGGGGTCTTGGCTTGCTTGCCGGTCACGACATCGAACTTGACCACACCATGGTACTTGTCGGCGGCATTTTCAGCCGGGGCATAGCCCTTGCCCTTTTGCGTTACAACATGAACCAAGACAGGGCGATCATTGAATTCTTTGGCATTCTTCAGAACCTGGATCAGGTTGTCCAGATCGTGTCCGTCGATTGGGCCTATGTAATAGAAGCCAAGCTCTTCGAAGAATGTGCCGCCGGTGACCATGCCGCGGGCAAATTCCTCAGCCTTGCGCGCAGCCTCTTGCAGGGGCTTGGGCAGGGCCCCGGCCATGGTCTTGCCGAGCTTGCGCAGGGACTGATAGCCGCCGCCTGAAACAAGCCTGGCCATATAGGCGCTCATGCCGCCGACAGGGGGCGCGATCGACATGTCATTGTCGTTGAGGACGACGATCAACTGCTTGGTCGTCTCGGCGGCATTGTTCATGGCCTCATAGGCCATGCCCGCGCTCATCGAGCCATCACCGATAACCGCAATCACCTTATTGTTGTCGCCGCGCTGGTCGCGGGCGGCGCAGAAGCCAAGGGCGGCTGATATCGAGGTCGCTGCGTGGGCCGCGCCGAAAGCATCATACTCGCTCTCGGCCCGCTTGGTGAAACCCGACAGGCCGCCGCCTTGGCGCAGGGTGCGCATGCGGTCGCGGCGTCCGGTGAGGATCTTGTGCGGATAGGCCTGATGGCCCACGTCCCAGATCAGGATGTCGCGAGGGGTCTCGAACACGTGGTGTAGGGCAACGGTCAGCTCAACCACGCCAAGGCCAGCGCCCAGATGGCCGCCCGTGGTCGATACCGCGTCAATCATCTCGGCCCGAACCTCATCGGCCAACTGACGAAGCTGGCCAAGCGCCATGCCCCGCGTGTCCGCAGGCATCGTCACAGTGTCGAGAAGGGGCGTGTTGGAAACCATGATGCGTTCGGACTTAGGGTCCGATCCTTACAGAAAATTGAGAGCCATACAGACGGTCAGGAGCGACGATCTAGCACGAAATCGACGCTGTCCTTTAGAAATCTGGCGCGATTACCGAAGGGGGCAAGGTGGGCGCGGGCCTGATCGGCCAGCATCTGCACCCGCTCTCGCGCCGGTTCGAGGCCCAGCAGGGTGACAAAGTTGGCCTTGCCCTTGGCCGCATCCTTGCCGCCCGCCGCCTTACCGAGCAGTTCGGCCTCGCCTTCGGCGTCGAGAAGGTCGTCGACGATCTGATAGGCGAGGCCCAAATCATGGGCAAAGCCCAGCAG
The DNA here is from genome assembly GCA_903884915.1 of uncultured Caulobacteraceae bacterium. GTDB lineage: Bacteria > Pseudomonadota > Alphaproteobacteria > Caulobacterales > Caulobacteraceae > CAISGS01. The sequence continues at coordinate 1,320 of CAISGS010000514.1, forward strand.
GGCGTGCTGTTCCTTGTCGCTCGCGCGGGCCAAGATCAAAGGTATTTCAAAGGCATAGGTGATGAGCGCGCCGGTCTTTAGCCGCTGCATCCGTGCTGCGGTCCCCAGATCATCGGGCACACCCAAAATGTCGATCATCTGACCACCGGCCATGCCGGTAGCCCCCGAGGCGACGGCGAGCCGATAGAGCAGTTGGGCCCGAATATTGCCGTCTTCGTGCGTATCGGGATGGGCCATAATCTCAAATGCGACAGACTGTAGCGCGTCGCCGACCAGAACAGCGGTGGCCTCATCATAGGCCCTGTGAACCGTCGGGCGGCCTCGGCGCAGATCGTCATCATCCATGCAGGGTAGGTCGTCATGGACCAGACTGTAGGCGTGGATACACTCAAGCGCGCAGGCGGCGCGAAGGACGGACCGCTCCTCGAGGTCAAACATCTCGGCCGCTTCGAGGGCAAAGAAGGGCCGAAGGCGCTTACCCGGACCGAGGGCGGCATAGCGCATCGCCTCCATCAGCCGCTGCTCTGGCCCATCCGAGCGCGGCAGCAACTCATCCAGCGCGACAGTCACCAGATCTGCGGCGCGCGCAATCCGGTCGCGCAGGTCCAAGGCATCAGGGGCGGAACTCAAAACAGACGCCCCCCATTGGGAACAGCCCGATCAACATCGACCAGAACCACATGGCCATGGGGATCGGGGAAGCCGAGGCAGAGCACCTCAGACATGAAGGGCCCAATCTGGCGCGGCGCGAAATTGACCACGGCGGCGACCCGGCGGCCGATCAGTTCATCAAGGACATAGTGCTGGGTAATCTGAGCCGAGGACCGCTTGATGCCAATCTCTGGGCCGAAATCGATGGTCAGCTTGAAGGCGGGCTTGCGCGCCTCAGGAAAGGGCTCGGCCTTAAGGATCGTGCCGACACGGATATCGACCCGGTCGAAATCGTCGATGGTGATGGTGGGCGCAGCGGCGGTCATGCCGGGCTCTAGTTAAATTCGGCGGGCTCTGAGCCCACGGCACCTTGAGCACCGACAACAATCTTTTCGACCCGCAGGCGGGCGGCTTCGAGCTTGGCTTCGCAATGGGCCTTGAGGGCCGCGCCGCGCTCATAGACCTCGATTGAACGCTCGAGCGGCGCCTGACCGGATTCCAGTTCCGCGACGATCTTTTCCAACTCGGCGAGGGCCTGTTCGAAGCTGAGGGCGGCGATGTCAGTGGCGGTGGTCATGCGGTCTCCGGTCCTAATCCATCACCCTCGGGGCAATGGTCGTCTGTCGGTTCAAGCTTAGCGCCGAACAAAGTGCTTTTGGGCCCAGTAGTTGTAGCCCTGATCCTTGACCAACTTCCAGCCCAGACGTTTCAATTCCAGACCGATCATTTCGTTAAAGAATCCGTGGGCGACGACCAGAACGCTACGGCCCTGATCGCCCATTTCGCTCAATTGCCGCGCAGCCTCAGCGGCACGAACCGTCGCCTCAGCGCGGCTTTCCTGCCCAGAGTGATGGTTGAAGAACCACCACCAGAAGCGCGACAGAAATCCCCAATGTCTCGGTGACATCCGCACAATGCTTGGAAAGGGCGGCGGGGGAAGGGGCGCTTCGATGAACAGGGCGTCAGAGCTAAAGGCCCGGCCATCACAAACCGCCTGCGCGCTCTCTATCGCGCGGGGGCGGGTGGAGGCGATGATGACGTCTGCCGTTTTGCCGATGGCAACCAAGTCGGCCGGAGGCGTCTGCCCCGCCTTCAGGCTGCCCTCTTCATATTGTGCCCACCAGGACAGGTAGCCCTTGGGGGGCAGTTTGATCTTGCGCGACAGGGCGGGCTCACCATGCCGGACCAAGACGATGCGCACGGGCGCGCTCGCACCCGAACGGGCGGTTGGCAGGTCAGACGGGTTCGGCGACGGTTCAGTAGCCATTTTGCTGTGTTCTTAGAACGACGAGATTCGCGATCTAAGACTTCACCCCTCCTGCAAGGCGCGGACATGCGCCAATGCTGATTGCCCCAAGGCCTCTAGGTCGTACCCGCCCTCGAGCGAGGACACAACCCGCCCCGCACAATGACGCCGTGCGACGGTCAAGATGGCGCGGGTTGCCCAAGCATAATCTTCGGCTTGCAGGGACTGTCCGCCGAGCGGATCGCGTGCGTGGGCATCGAAGCCTGCCGAGATCAAAATGAGGTCAGGAGCGAAATCATCCAAGGCGGGCATCATGTCTTCAAAGCGCTTTTGCCATTGGGATCTTGGGGCATGGGGCGGCACGGTGCGATTGACGACATTGCCGACCCCTGTCTCGGACGGATCACCGGTGCCGGGATAGAGCGGGGCCTGATGGATCGAGGCCAGAAACAGACTGGCGTCGCTTTCCACCACAGCTTGGGTGCCGTTGCCGTGATGGACATCAAAATCGACGATGGCCACGCGGGCGAGGCCGAGGCTCTGGGCCACCCGCGCAGCGACGGCCACATTGCTAAAGACGCAAAAGCCCATGGCTGTATCGGGCTCTGCATGGTGCCCCGGTGGGCGGACGGCGCAGAAGGCCCGGTCATGATTGCCATTGACGACACCCCTGACCGCATCAATCACGGCGCCAGCCGCGCGCCGTGCGGCGGCGACACTGCCCGGCGATAGGAACGTGTCAGGGTCCAGCTCGTGCAGGCCTTGAAGGGGCGAGGCGGCGATGAGGCGGTCTAGATGGGCGCGGGGGTGAACCCGTTGCAAGTCATCCAAAGACGCAAGGCTGGCTTCTCGACGCAGCAGGCTTAAGTCCGACGCATCGGCCAAGGCATCGAGCACGGCCCCCAAGCGCTGTGAACGCTCAGGGTGGCCGGGGCCGGGTTGATGGTGCTCCATGTCAGCATGGGAGTAGAGCGCAAGGGTCATGGGCCTATGCTAGCAGACCCCATGCCATCGGCTCAATCAGACTTCACTCAAATCAGAAGGGCGAGAAGGTCTCGATCAAGGCCTGACCTGCGGGGGTCTTTTGCATGCGACTGATGTCGCCTCGGCCACCATAGGAGATGCGGGCTTCTGCAATTTGCGTGTGCTTAATGGTGTTGGTCGAGGTGATGTCCTCAGGACGCACGATCCCGGCAACTGTCAATTCTCGCACCTCGCCATTGGTGCGAACCTCTTGGCGGCCCTGAATGATCATATTGCCGTTGGGCAGGACCTGAGAGACCAGAGCCGCGACGGTGAGGGAGATCTTTTCCTGCCGCTTGACCGAGCCGCTGCCCGAACCGGTGGTCGTACCCCCAAAGTTGAGGCCCGGTTCGGCATCGAAGCCGGGTGGCAATAGCCGTCCAATTGAGGAGTTGAGACCAAACAGCCCTCCGACTTGACCCGTCGTCGTGCTGTTGCGTGACCGGTCGGTTGCGTTGGAAACATCCGCGCTATCGTCGATCTCGATCTGGACGGTGAGGATATCGCCGATCCGGCTGGCGCGCTGATCGATGAAGAAGGCTCTCGCACCGTTGCGCCACAAGGAATTGGCCGAGGCCGGTCCGGTTTCCCGCGAGGTCGGCTGCATCATAACCTGTTGATATTGCGGCACCAACTGGGCGGGATAGCCCATCGGGGCCATCTCAGGCCCTCGGACGGCACTCGTCACTGTTGAGCAGGCCGCCATAGGCAGGGCCATAAGGACGATCAGTGAACGAAGCGTTTTGGCAGATGTCATCGGATGAACTCGCTTACTCAGGATCATTGGGCGAAAGCTAAGCGGCGCGAGGTTGACTCGCGGCGAACTTGGGCGGCTTCAGGACCGATCAGGGCCTTGCCCGGACCGGTCGCCACCGCTTCGATGGACTTTTTAGAGCTGGTATTTTGGAGGGTGAAGAGCTCGCCCACGGCGGCATTGCCCATGGCCTTGGCCTCCAGGCTGAGGACGATGCTGCCGTCGCGATAGATAACCTGCACCAAGTCATCGCGGCGGATCACCAAGGGGGCCAGAAGGTCACGGCTTGATACGGCTTGGCCCGTGCGCAGGGGGCGCTTGACGCTCAGACCAATCACATCGTCGGCACTGCGCGGCGCATCGCTCGGCACGGCCTGAACCAGCACTTGGCTATAGGTCAGGTCTTCGGCTTGGATGATATCGCCCGAGGACAGGCTGCGGCTGTAGGTCAAGACTTCGGTCATGGCGGCTGAGGCCGAGCGAGCGGTCGCGGTCGGCCGAGCCGCCTGTGTTGTTGGCGCTGTTGGCGCGGCCTCTAACCCTGAGCGGACGATCAGACGGCGCAGGCCTGTGCTGTTGGACCAGTCGAGGCCATAACGCTGTGCCAGTCGCTGAACTTGGGTGGCATCGAGCACCTGATTGCGACCAGGCTCGACGCCGTTGGCGACCATCACATTGCCGGCCGATCCGGTATTGTCGAACAGGTCGCTGAGGGTGACTTGACCGTTGCCATCGACCAGTTCGCTGCGCAGGGTCACCGGCTGTCCGGCCAAGGCAGAACTGCTGATCAAGCTGGCGGCGAGACTGAAAGCGATGACGACGGCGCGCATGACCCTAGCCCTTCAGTTGTGAAGCAGCGGCCAGCATCTGGTCGCTGGTGGTGATGACCTTGGAGTTCATCTCATAGGCCCGCTGGGCTACGATCAGGCTGGTAATTTCCGTCACGGCGTCGACGTTGGAAGCTTCGGTGTAGGACTGCATGATCTTGCCGACCCCTTCGACGCCGGGGGTGCCGATCACGGCTGCGCCAGAGGCACCGCTTTCAAGGTACATGTTACCGCCGATGGCTTCGAGACCGGCCTCATTGAAGAAGGTCGCCAATTGAAGCTGGCCGAGAAGGACCGGAGCGGTTGCGCCAGGTTGCACAATCTGGACCTGACCGCTGGCGGAAATGGAAATGTCCGTCGCATTTTGCGGAATGGTGATGGCGGGCTGAACCAGATAGCCGTCCTTGGTCACCAACTGGCCTTGGTCATTCTTGGAGAAGTTGCCTGCGCGCGTGTAGCCGGTTTCCCCCGAGGGCATCAGGACCTGATAGAAGCCGCGACCATCAATGGCCATGTCGAGCTTATTGCCGGTCAAGGTGGGCGTGCCCTGCTCGGTGATCCGGTAGATGGCACCGGCCTTCACGCCCGAACCAATCTGAATACCGGTCGGGACGATGGTGCCCGTATCCGATGACTGAGCGCCCATCCGCTCGATGTTCTGATAGAGCAGGTCTTGGAATTCCGCCCGCTGACGCTTGAAGCCAATCGTATTCATGTTGGCGATGTTGTTGGAGATAACTTCAACGTTGGTCTGCTGGGCAGACATGCCCGAAGCGGCGGTGCGAAGAGCTCTCATTGCGACAATTCCTGATCGTGGGTCATGGGGTTCAGCTCATCTTGCCGAGGCGCGCGATGGCATCTTCGGAGAGCTTGGCGGTCTGTTCGACGAGGCGGGCCATCCGCTCATAGGCACGGCTAACCTCGATCATGTCGGTAATTTCTTTGATGGCATTGACGTTCGAGCCTTCGAGCATCCCCTGATGCATCTGGGCTGTTGTTGCCGGGGTTGGCTGAACGTTGGAGGTGTTTCGATAGAGGCCGTTGCCCATCTTTTCGAGACTGGACATCGAGGCGAATTGAACCGGACGAACCGCACCGATGCGCTGACCAGCTTGGCTGATGATGCCGTCTTTGCTGATACTGATCGGGCCTTTCTGGGTGTCGACCAGGATTGCGCCGCCATCGCCCACCAACTGATCACCCCGTTGTGTGGTCAGGCGGCTGCCCGCATCTAAGGTGAAGCGTCCATCGCGGGTGTAACGCGGGCCGTCAGCCGTTTCGATCTGGAAAAAGCCCTCGCCCTCGATAGCGACATCAAGGCTGTTGCCGGTCGTGCGCAGTGAACCTTGGCTAAAATCGCGCGCAAGGCCCGTGTCCAGTACGAACTTGACGGGGGACGGGCCGCCGAGAGTCTTGGCGGGGCTCTCTGGGTCTTCTTCCAGAATGAGTTGCTCGACCTTAAAGCCGACCGTGTCTTGGTTGGCGATATTGTTGGCGACGACATCCATCTGACGGCGCAAGGTCATCTGGCGCGACAGTCCGACATACATTGCATTATCCACGGTGCGCTCCTTTTCCTCTTGAGCCAATTTTCACCCATAGCCTATGCAAATGATGGGCCAGTTTGAAAGCTGAACCATTTCAATGTAGAGTGTGGTTAATTTTCGCTTAGCAAGCGGGTTTGACCCGGCAAGACCTGCCGAAATCGGGCTTGGTTAAAAACCGATCCTTAACCCGTGTAAGCAATGTATAAAGAAGTGTAGTGCAAAGATTCTCGCTAAGGCCTTGTGGCCTCGAGATTTGAACGCGGACAGCAGTGAGACGATGGCCAAAGATAAAGGCAAGAGCAAAGAAGCCCCAGAGGGCGAAGCCGCAGAAGCCTTCGAAGGCGAAGAGGGCGCACCTGCGAAGAAAAAGCTTCCGGTCCTGTTTATCGCCATCGGCGTGGCGGTGGCGCTTGTTCTCGGCGGCGGCGGTACTGCGGCCTTTTTGATCTTCGGCAAGAAGAAGCCGCCTGAAGCCCACGGCGAAAAGAAGCCTGAGAAAAAGGAAGAAAAGAAAAAGGAAGGCAAGGAAGGCGAGGGGGCTAAACCGGTTGGTATCGTTAAGGAGGGCCCGGACGGTGTGACCTTCTACACCCTGCCCGACATCACGGTGAACATGCAGTCCCCAGACAATCGTCCGACCTATATCAAGTTAAAACTGACGCTCGAATTGCCGAATGCCGAACTGGTTGAGGTATTGGAACCCAACATGCCGCGGATGCAGGACATGTTCCAATCCTTCCTGCGTGAATTGCGGCCTGAAGATATGCAGGGCAGTCAGGGCAACTATCAGTTGCGGATGGAAATTCAGCGGCGGGTCAATCTGATTATTGCCCCTGCGAAAGTGAATGCAGTGCTGATCGAAGAGATGTTGATCAGCTAAGGGTGTTATCCTAGCCGAACGGGAATCATGGCTGACGAAAACGACCCCTCGACTGATTTGAACGCTGGAGCCAATCTAGCGAACGCCGCCGATGGCATGGGCGGTGGCGACGAACCCTTGCCCGGTGCAGAGCGGATCCTAAATCAGGAAGAGATCGACAGTCTTCTCGGCTTCTATCTCAATGATGACGAAGACGACGAAAATACCGGCATTCGGTCGATCATCAATTCGGCCTTGGTCAGCTACGAGCGGCTGCCCATGCTCGAGATCGTCTTTGACCGCCTCGTGCGGTTGATGACCACGAGCCTGCGTAACTTCACCTCTGACAATGTCGAAGTGTCGTTGGATAGTATCTCGTCTATCCGGTTCGGCGATTACCTCAACTCGATCCCTTTGCCCGCCATCCTCGCCGTCTTTCGCGCCGAGGAACTGGACAATTACGGGCTTCTGACCGTCGACTCCAATCTGATCTATTCCATCGTTGACGTGCTGCTTGGCGGTCGTCGCGGTACCGCGGCCATGCGCATTGAAGGGCGTCCCTACACCACCATCGAGCGGGCGCTGGTCCAACGGATGATCGAAGTGATCTTGGCTGATGCCAAGCTGGCCTTTGAGCCCCTGACCCCCTTGACGTTCAATCTGGATCGTCTGGAAACCAATCCTCGGTTTGCGGCCATTGCCCGTCCGGCCAATGCGGCCATTCTGGTCAAGCTGCGGATCGATATGGAAGACCGGGGCGGTCGCGTCGAGCTGCTCTTGCCCTACGCCACGCTTGAGCCCATTCGAAAAATGCTCCTGCAGCAGTTCATGGGCGAGAAGTTTGGCCGCGATAATATCTGGGAAAGCCACCTTGCGACCGAGCTTTGGACCACTCAGATGGAGGTCCGCTGCGTTCTGGACGAGCAGAAGATCAATCTTCAGCGGGTTCTGGATTTCAAGGTCGGCGATACGCTGATGCTCAACGCGACGGCTGACAGCCTTGTTGAGCTTCGAGCAGGGTCTATTCCTTTGACCCAAGGCCGCATGGGCCGACGCAACCACTCCATCGCCGTTCGGGTCGAGACCTCTTTGTCGGAATCGACCAAGAGGGCCATTCGGAAGGACCTATGAACCTGATCCCGATCATCCTTAATGTCTTGCTCGCGGTGTTGCTGATGGCAGCGCTCCTTGTCGGCTGGCGCCTAGAGCGCCGGCTCAAGGACTTGCGCCAGAGCCACCTGAGTTTCGCTAAGGCGGTGCAAGAGTTGGATGTGGCAGCCCTTCGTGCTCAGGCGGGCCTTGATCAGTTGCGCATTGCCGCGGACGAGGCTGGCGATGTTTTGGGCGACCGGCTGATCCGGGCACGGGAAATGTCGGAAAAGCTTCAAGCCATGATCGCCACGGCCAAAAAGGTCAGCGAAGAACGCCGTCCGGTGCCAGAGCCGCCTGTCCGCGTTCGCGCCCGTGCTCAGTCCGATATGCTGGAGCTTTCGCCCGCCGATAGGGTGCCTGCCGCGCCTGCGCCGCGCAGCCGCATGCCCCTGATGGAAATGGACGACGACCTCTTCACCGGACCGGACCTGTCAGAGGCCGATTCCGAGCCTAAACCCGCCCAATCGCGGCGTAATCTTTTCGGAGGCCGTCGATGAGGCCCGTCCCTCGTATCCTGCCCATTATTGCTGTGACCATCGGCGGCGTTTTGGCGATCAACGCCCTATCAGGTTTGCGGGATCTGCCGCAGTTGATGTCCGGCGCAAAGGCCTTTGCGCAAGGCGTGACGGGTGCCAAACCGGATGGGACCAAGGGCGCGCCTGCAAAGGGCCCCGAGGCGGCCAAGCCCGGCGAAAAGCCATCGGTTCCTGCGGATGGGGCAAAGCTAGCGAAAGCGGCTACGACCCCTGCCGAGGGCGGCGAAATCCAAATGGCCGCCAACACCACCAACAGCCCCTATTCTGGCTCCATCTTGGCAGCGAGCAAGTCCGGTGCCTTGGCGGCTCCCGCAACCAAGTCTGTTGCCAAGTCAGCGGCGATCTGTGCGCCGACGGCGGCTGAACTGGCCAAGGAGGCCGGTATGTCGCCTGCTGAACTTCGTGTTTTGCAGAGCCTCGGCACGCGCCGAGGGCAGTTGGACCAGCGCGAGAAGGACCTTGATGTCCAGCTTCAACTCATAGCCGCCGCGGAAGCCAAGCTCGATGGAAAGATTAAGTCTCTGAATGGCCTAAAGGGGCAGGTTCAGTCTTTGATTGGCCAAGCCGATGCGCAGCAGCAGGCGGAAAATGATCGGTTGATCCGCGTCTATGAGGCCATGAAGCCCAAGGATGCCGCCGCTCGCTTTAGCCTATTGGAAGACAGTGTTCGTATTCCCATCGCCTTGAAGATGAAGGAAAAGTCGCTGTCAGCCATCTTGGCGCAGATGTCTGCCCCAGACGCCAAGGCCTTGACCGAGCGTCTCGCCAACCGATTTGCCGCTGCCCGTGCCGTCGCTGATGCACGCGCGGCTGTGACGGCGGCTCCGCCTGCGACCCCGGCCAAGCCTGCCGCTGCGGGTCCAGCCAAGGCCGCGCCTCGCAAGGCGGGCTAGAGCGAAACCGATGGTCCTGACGTCTAACCGCCGAAGCAGACTGAAGGCCAGCGTCGCGCTGGCCTCTATGCTGGTGGTTGCCTTACCCCCTCCGGGCGTGGCGCAGGTCCGCAGGCCAACGGCAGCACCTGCCGCCTCTGAGGCCGTGGGACCGCTAGATGTTCGCGTGGCCAAGAGCGAGGCCTTTTCACGGGTTGAGTTTCGATGGTCGGTCCCGACACGGGCAACGATCAGCCGGGACGGACAAGCGATCCTTGTGCGGTTCAATCGAAACGCCAAGCCGGACATATCGCGCCTGAGGGTCAGTCCTCCGCCCTACATTAAGACCGCTGAAGCCAAGCTGGTCGGCACCGGTTTGGAAGTCAGGATTGAACTGACCGACGATGCCGATTTCATTTCCGGCCAGGCCGATGGCGGCAGCTATATCAATATCTTTAAGCGCAAGGACCCTGAGGCGAAGGCCGCAGCGACTGAGGCCGCGCAACTCGATCCCGTCTCAGAGGTCGGCTCAGAGGGGGGCGGAGCGATGCGTCCCGATCCGCGACCCGACGATGGCATCGTGCCGGTGACGGGAAAGGTCGAGAACGGGCAGTCGGTCCTGCGGTTCGCTTGGAAGGCCCCATTGGGCGCGGCCGTTTTCCGCCGCGGTGACGCGCTCTGGATCGTCTTTGATGGCAAGGCCCAACTGGATCTGTCCAAGGTCGCCAAATCTTTACCGCAGGTGCGCGATCCTCGGGCGGTGCAGGGCGAGGACTATACGGCCTTAAGGCTGGTCGTGCCTCAGGCGACATCGGTCAATGCCAGCTCTGAGGGCCCGGTCTGGGCCATCGGTATCGGTCCCTCATCAGCGACAACCTCAACCTTGATCAAGGTCGGACGGGACGAGCGTGGCGTGCCCCCCAGCTTGACGGCGACGGTTGCGGGCGCAACCCACGTGGCTTGGATCAATGATCCCGTGGTCGGAGACCGGATCGGCGTCGTCACCGCCTTGGCCCCGGCAAAGGGTCTTCCATCGCGGCGAGATTATGTTGAGGCAGCCTTCTTGCGCTCGTCGCAGGGCTTGGCCATTGAGCCCTATGTCGACGACCTCGAAGTCTTTGTCACAGGCGATATTGTCCGTATTGGCAGGCCGAGGGGCCTAGCCCTCTCAGGCAAGGCCGCGGTCAAGCAGATCGCCGCTCAGTCCGGCGCACCGCAACCGGCGGCCATGCCCGCCCTGATCGATTTCAAGGGCTGGTCCGAGACGGGATCCGGCGGGTTCTTGGGCCGCTACCATGCCTTGATGGAGGCTGCGACCGATGAGGCC
>CAISGS010000515.1 GCA_903884915.1 uncultured Caulobacteraceae bacterium
AGAGGCCGGGCGAACCGTCGAGATCACCACCCGCGAGGCGTCGGTGGCAGCCGCTCAAGCCCTGACGGCGGAACAGGCCATCGCCCCCTTGCGCGAAGAAGAACAGGTCGCCGCAGCGGTCCTGCATCGCCTCGCCATCGAAAAGGATCGGGCCGAGCGCGACGCGGCCCAAGCCGCAGAGGCCGTGCGCCGTCTGAGCGACGATCTTCGCCGTCTCGACGAGGACCGCGACCGTGAGATCCAGATTGTCGACGACGCCAAGGCAGCCCTCAGTAAGATCGAGCTGGAACGCAGCGACCTTGCCGCGCGCATCGCCGCTGCGCCCGAGCGTATGCCGCAGCTTCAGGCCGCTGCTGATGCCGCTGAGCGGGCCCGCGCGGCGGCTGAAACTGAGGTCGAACAGCTCGCTGCCCGCGCCGCTGGCGAGCAGGCCGCGCGCCGCGCTGCGACCGCTCGGGCCGAGGAGGCCCGCACCCGTCTTACCCGCGCCGACCGCGCGCTCGAGGCCGCCAACGCCGACCGCGCCAATCTTGGCCCCGACACGGCACCAGAGGCCGAGGCGGCCAAGGCCAGGTTCGATGCCGCACTTGAAACCCTCCGCCTCGCCCGCGCCGCCGTGGAAGCTGCTGAAACCGAACGGACCGAGGCCGCAACCGCCGAAGCCGCGACCCGTGAAACCGCCCGCAAGCTTGAAGATCAGCTTGGCCGCCTCAAGACCGAAGCGCGGGGCCTGACGCAACTGACGGCCCAACCGCGTAAGGGTGGCTTTGCCCCCGCGCTGGATGATGTGTCGCCCGACCGGGGTTATGAGGCCGCCTTGGCCGCCGCCCTTGGCGATGATCTTGACGCCTCACTGGACCGCAAGGCCCCGTCCTTCTGGGGCGGTCGTGATACGGATGGACCGACCTGGCCGCGGGGCGCAACGCCACTTGCCCCCCTGATCAAGGCCCCGCCCGCCTTGGCCGCACGCCTCGCCTTCACCGCCGTCGTATCGCGTGAGGATGGCGAGCGGCTGCAAGGCACCCTGCCCATCGGTGCCCGTCTGGTATCAAAAGAGGGTGACCTCTGGCGCTGGGACGGCTTTGTCGCCCGCGCCGATGCGCCCAAGCCTGCAGCCGTTCGACTCGAACAGCGCACGAGACTGTCTGAGGTCGAGGCTGAAGTGGCCAAGCTATCGCCCGCCGCCGCCGAGGCCAGCCTCGCCCATCAGACAGCAAGCCAGCGCGTGCGAACGGCCGATGAGACCCTGCGCAATGCCCGCCGTGCGCCGCCCGAGGCTGAGCGTGCGCTGGGAACGGCCCGCGACCGGGTCGAGCACCTGGCCAGAGACGCCGTGCGCCGCGATGCGCGGTCCCAAGCCCTGAACGAGACCCTCATCCGGCTGCAGGCTGAATATGATGAGGCCAAGGCCTTTGCCGCTCAGGCTGAGGCCGATCTTAGCGCCCTGCCGGTCGGAGATGATCTGGCCCCGCAACTGAACGCCGCGCGTGAGGCCTCGACCCGGGCCCGCGAAGCCGCAGGGGCCGCACGCTCGGCGCTGGACAATGAGGGCCGCGAACGGGCTGGACGGGCCCGGCGGATGGAGGCGCTGGACCGCGACCGCGCCGACTGGACGCGCCGCGCGGCTTCGACCGACAGCCGCCTCGCCGCTCTGGCCAAGGACCGCGCCGAGGTCGAGGCGGCCCTGATCGAGGCCCGAACGGCCCCCGAGGCGCTGGAGGAGCGCAAGCTCAAGCTGCTGGATGAATATGCCGTCGCTGAAGCGCGCCGTGACCGCGCCGGTGACGCTCTGGCCAATGCCGACAATCTGCGCATCCAAGCCGACCGCGAGCAAAGGGCCTCAGAGCAGCGGGCGTCTGAAGCGCGCGAACTTCGAGCCTCCCTCTCCGCCCGTCTTGACGCCGCCCGTGAGCGACTGGGCGAGATGGCCCAGACCATCCGGGACACCATCCGTATCGAGCCGGACGAGCTGGGTCGCCGTATCGCGGAAGAGGCCACCGCCGTGCCCGCCGACGCCAGCGGGATCGAGGCCCACCTGATGGCCTTGGAACGCGAGCGTGACCAGATCGGCGCGGTCAATCTGCGGGCCGAAGAGGAAAGTGTCGAATATGCCACGCGCCTTGACGCCATGCGTTCGGAACGGGCGGACCTGACGGGGGCCATCGGGCGTCTGCGCGACGGGATTGAGTCGCTCAATGCTGAGGGCCGCGAGCGGCTTTTGGCAGCATTTGAGGTGATCAATGGCCACTTCCAGACCCTGTTCCAAGCCCTGTTTGGCGGCGGTCAGGCCGAATTGCGCCTGATCGAGTCCGACGACCCGCTAGAGGCTGGCCTCGAAATCTTCGCCTGTCCGCCGGGTAAGCGGCTCTCGACCATGTCGCTGATGAGCGGCGGCGAGCAGGCCCTGACC
>CAISGS010000516.1 GCA_903884915.1 uncultured Caulobacteraceae bacterium
CGCCAGATCCCGGGCACCCAGCATTCTCGTGTGCCCATTCCGACGCTCGAAAATGAGCCAGAATGGATGAGGCTAAGCACCGTTTGCCCAGCGCCGGCGGGGGCGATCATGATCCGGGATGTCAGGGCTTGGCACGGTGGCACGCCCAATATTGCCAATGCTATCCGCTCGATCCCCAATCTCGAATTCTATGCCCCGTGGTTTCGTGAGCCGATTGTGCCGTCGATCACCTATGAGGCCTATAAGGGGCTGTCCGAGCGGGCGCAGTATCTGGCGCGGGAATGTGTGGCCCAGTCCGTTGAGGGCTTGCGGACCGGCGCAACCCTGCGCGCGCCCTAGGGCTGGATGGAAGGGAAGATGATGGACTATCGTCAGCTGGGTCGATCCGCCCTCAAGGTCAGTAGTCTGTGTCTCGGCACGATGAATTTTGGTCCGAGGACTTCAGAGGCAGAGTCCTTTGACATCCTCAGTGACGCCCTAGAGGCGGGGATCAACTTCATCGATACGGCCAACCAATATGGCGGCCATCTGGGGGTTGGAACGACCGAAACCCTTGTCGGAAAATGGTTGGCGCAGGACCCTAGCCGTCGGGACAAGGTCGTTTTGGCCACCAAGGTCCATGAGCCCATGTCCGATCAGATCAATGATCGCGGCCTATCGGCGCGGCATATCCAGATGGCCTGTGACGCCAGTCTCAAGCGGTTGGGTGTTGACCATATTGACCTCTACCAGATGCACCATATTGACCGGACTGCGCCGCCCGAAGAGATCTGGCAGGCCATGGATCGTCTGATCAGCCAAGGCAAGATCACCTATGTCGGCTCGAGCAATTTTCCGGGCTGGAAGATCGCCCAGATGAATGAGCGGGCAGGGCAGCGTCACGGGCTGGGCTTGGTCTGCGAACAGAGCCTCTATAATCTGATTGAGCGACGGGCGGAGCTAGAGGTCCTCCCTGCCTGTCAGGCCTATGGCCTCGGCCTCATCACCTGGAGCCCCTTGGCGGGTGGATTGCTGGCCAGCACGGGGCAGGAGACAGCGGGTCGGCGTCAGTCGCAGCCTGTTCGCGCGGAAGCCTTGGCGCGGTCAGATCAGTTGGCGCGCTATGGCGAGCTTTGTCGTTCCATCGGCGAGACCCCGACAGCGGTTGCCTTGGCGTGGCTGCTGCATCAGCCGGGCGTGACCTCGACCATCATCGGGCCGGGCAGCCAAGCGCAGCTTTCGTCTGTGCTGCATGTTCCAAGCCTTCGTCTTGGGGAAGATTTTCTGGCTGCCATCAATGCTATATTCCCCGCCGTCGGGCCTGCGCCTGAGGCCTACGCCTGGTAAGAGCCGATCCGATCGGAAGAGAGAAATGATGTCTAACGGGTCTTCAGGTCGGGTCGATATTGCCGATGGATTTTTGGCCTATCATCGGACCGGCGGTGCAAAGCCCGCCTTGGTCCTGTCCCACGGATTGACCGATAATGGGCTCTGTTGGACCCGCCTTGCCCAAGCGCTGGAGGCCGATTTTGACGTCATCATGCTCGATGCGCGAGGTCATGGCGATAGCGTGCGTATGGGTGCTGGACCTGATCAGGACCCGGCCTTGGATCTGGCTCAAGCCATTGAGCAACTGAGTTTGAAGAGCCCCATTGTGATGGGCCACTCCGTTGGCGCCCGAACCACAGCGCGCTATGCCAGCCTCTATCCAGGCAAGGTCTCTGGCGTGATTTTGGAAGATCCGCCCTTCATGGCCCAGCAGGACCCTTCCATTACCGCCGGCTGGCAGGCCGGGTTTCGTAAACAGGTCGCTGACCTAAGGGCCATGACTGCAGAGCAGATCACCGCCTTGGGAAAGAGGCTCTCGCCCACATGGCACGAGGATGAGTTCCCGGCCTGGACGGCCTCTAAGACCCAGGTTGATCCTGAGATCCGGCTCCATGATCCGGAACCTTGGCAAGACTATGTGGCGCGTATCACCGCACCGACCTTGCTGATCTATGGTGAGCCGGGATTTGGCGGGATTGTCACCCCCGAAATCGCCAAGGCTGCTCAGGAGCTCAATCCTAAGCTTGAATCGGTTCAGTTAGCGGGTGCGGGGCACAATACCCGCCGCGAAAATTTCGACGCCTATCGGGTCGCCGTCGGTGCCTTTCTGGCCAAGATCTAACCGCTGTTTTAGCTTGATCAGGTGGCATTAGGTCGGTTTCGACCAGCCTAGGAG
>CAISGS010000517.1 GCA_903884915.1 uncultured Caulobacteraceae bacterium
AGGTTCTGTCTCAGGTGCTGTTTGGCCGCTCTGCCTCACAGCTATCGCCGCTAGAGGCCGCTCAGTTGGCCTCGGCTGTTACTGGTTTGGCGACCGGCGGCGGGCTGGATGTGATCGGCAATCTTCGCAGCTTTGCCGGTTTGGATCGCTTGGCCCTAGGGGGCGGTACGGCGGGAGCAGGCGTTACCGTATCTGGCGGAAAATATGTCACCGACAATATCTATGTCGAACTTACCGGCGGCGGCCGCGAAGGCCCCTCGGCTCAGGTCGAGTGGCGGGTCAGTCGTCGTCTGGCGATCATCTCGAAATTGGCCAGTGAGGGCGACGGCAAGCTGTCGGTGCGCTGGCGCAAGGATGAGCGGCGTAAGGGGCCGTAACCCAATAGGCTGGGGCTAGTGCGCCATACGTGAGCGCGGGCGGTACTGGCCCTCATTGAAGCCTTCGAACATGAGCGCCGTATGGGGGTGGCCGACAGGCTCACCGGTCTCGTCGGGCAGGAGGTTCTGCTCAGACACATAGGCGACATAGCTGTTCTGATCGTTCTCAGCCAACAGGTGATAGAAGGGCTGGTCCTTGCGCGGCCGGACCTCTTCGGGGATGGAATTCCACCATTCCTCGGTATTGTTGAACTGTGGATCGACATCGAAGATCACGCCTCGGAAGGCGAAAATCCGGTGCTTGACCACTTGGCCAATCGAAAATTTTGCAAGTCGTGACGTCATGATTCCTTTCATACACCCAGTTCGGCCCGCGCAAAATGTTTAGGCGCGGGTGAGTGCCAAGAAGTGACGAGTTCAAGCCAACCGTTGTGATTGAGCCACGAGTTGCTACAGTCACCCCAACCGAGGCGACGATCCCGTCTGTCTCTTCCGCGAGTTGGGCCATGAACAAGGCGCCACCCCCTGCAGCCGATCCCGTCGGCCGCCTCGAGCCACTGTCTGCCGAGCCTGTCTCGGTGGAGGTGCCGCTCTATGCTGCCGTTGATCTGGGCACGAACAATTGCCGCCTCCTGATTGCGACACCGTCCTTGGGCGGCTTTCGGGTTATCGAGTCCTATTCGCGCATTGTCCGATTGGGCGAAGGCCTTAGCCAGTCAGGTCGTTTGGCCGATGGGGCGATGGACCGAGCCATGGCCGCCCTGCGCATCTGCGCCGAGAAAATCAAGCGGCGCCGGACCTTGCGGGTCAAGGCCATCGCCACCCAGGCCTGCCGTTCTGCCAGCAATGGCGCGGAGTTTGTCGAGCGCGTGGCCAAGGAAACCGGCATCCGGCTGCAGGTGATTAGCCCTAGAGAAGAGGCGCAACTGTCTGTCGCAGGCTGCTTGAACCTGTTCGACCGCGATTCGCTGGCGGCTCTGGTTATAGACGTGGGCGGAGGATCGACCGAACTGTCTTGGGTCGATTTGACCGACAAGGCTTTGGATGTCCGGGCGCGAGATTTTGTACCATCGGCCTTGCCCATCCGCGCTTGGATCTCTTTGCCCGTGGGCGTGGTCAGTCTTGCTGAGCGCTTCCCCGAGCGCCCCGATCAGGGCGAGGCTTGGTTCCGATCCATGGTTGAGGACGTCAAGGTTCGCATTGAAGCCTTCACCCAAGCCGATCCCATGAGGCCGATTTTCGACAGCGGACAGGCCCATCTTGTCGGAACCTCGGGGGCCATAACGGGCATTGCGGGCCTGCATCTTGGTTTGCGTCGCTATGACCGCACCCAGATTGATGGCCTTTGGATGCGCCGCGAGGACTGCGAGGTCGCGACCATGAGCCTCTTGAAGCAGCTTCCCTCCGAACGCGCCGCTCAGCCCTGCATCGGACCAGACCGCGCTGATCTGGTCTTGGCCGGGGCGGCGATCTTGCAGGCCGTCCAAGAGGTTTGGCCCTGTGACCGCGTCCGCGTGGCTGACCGCGGCCTGCGCGAAGGTCTGTTATTGACGCTTATGTCCGACAAGAACCGCAAAAAACGCCCCCGCCGACGCCGGTCGCGTCACGGCAAGGCTGTGCAGGTGGGTTGAGGTCGCGAGGTAATAAGGCCCTCACCCAACCCTCTGCCTCTCAATCCTCCGAGTTCCCCGCGAAGGCGGGGATCCAGATGAGGGCCAGCCGTCGGACGGAGACACTCGGATCTGGACC
>CAISGS010000518.1 GCA_903884915.1 uncultured Caulobacteraceae bacterium
GCCTCAACCCCATCTTCGACGGCCTCAGAGGTGCAACCGAACATCTCGCATAGGGCCTCAGCAACCATGCGGTTGGTGGCATTATCATCGACCACCAGAACATGGGCCCGGATGGCTCCGTCGGAGCCTTCGCCTTTGGGCGCGTTAGACAGGGCAGGATGCGAGGCCAAGGCGGGTGCCAGCACATCAAAGGCGATGTTTGAGCCAGAGCCGACATTGCTCTCGGCCCGGATATTGCCATGCATGACGCCAATGATGCGGTTGCAAAGCGCAAGTCCGACACTTTCCAAGAAGGAGCCGCCCGCGCGGTCGGGCATGGGCTCAAAGATGCGAGCCAAGCGATTGGCCGCAAGGCTGACGCCGCCATCCCGAATTCGGCCTTCGAGATAGACACCCGCCGCCTCGACCTTGGCCTTGAGGCTGGCCTCGACAATGCCGCGCGGGGTAACAGACAAGGCCCGCTCGACAAGGGTGTTGAAAAGGCGGCGCATCATTTCAGGGTCAAGACTGACCGTAAGGTCCTGCGGCCCTTCATAGGACACCATCAGGGTTAGACCGGCCGCTTCCGCCCGAACACGCCAAGCCTCTTCGAGGTCTGCCATCAGGTCGCCGAGGATCACCGGCTCGGGTGCAAGGACAATATCCCCAGCATCAATTCGGCCCAGTGCAGCGGCGTGGCGAACCAGTTGAAGGACCCCTCGGCCCGTTTCAAGGATGGTGTGAACCTGGGTTCGACCGTCACTGTTGAGCGGATGACGAGAGAGCCGCTCAGACAGGCTGATTATGCCCTCTAACGGACCATCGATCTGATGGGCGACCGCAGAGATGAACAGTTCACGATCTCGGGCTGAACTGCTGGGGATCGTTGAAGATTGGGCGGTTTTCGTTGCCTCAACGCCCCGCTCAAGCCGAAGGCTCTGTTGCAGGGCGAGCAAAAGGGCGGTGGCAGAAATCACGCCAATATAGTCGCCCTCAGCATCAATCATAATGACTCCGGGTGCGACATCGCCTGAGCTCCGCATCCGGTCACAAATATCGTCGAGGCCCAGAGCGGCATTGATGATCACCGGATCAGCAAGCGTCATCGCCTGAATGGAACCAGTCAGAGCGCCATCTTGCAGCAGGCCAAGGGCGAACCTGCCTCTGGTGATCAGACCGATGGGGCGATTGTTCTCGACGACCGGCAATAGCTCTAGTCCCGGCTCGGTCAGGAAGCGGTCAAGCACCTGCGCCCGCCCGGAATCAGGCCCGACCGGCATGATAGGTTCGCAGAGGGGCAAGGTAACGGACATAGGGAACGCAACGCTTTTGGATACTGTTACGTCACCCTACTCAGGTGGTGTTGCAAAGCCGTTAAGGCACAGCGCACGAAAAAGGGGCCGGTGGATAATTCCACCGGCCCCCATCTTAGATCGTGGTTTCAGTCTTAGAAGGACTTCTGGATCGAAACACCGAAGGTGCGAGGCTCGAGCAGGAAGCCGTTCCGGAACAGACCCGACGAGTCATCGGTCAGGTACAGGTCGGTGATTGGCGCGTCATCCAGCAGGTTCTTCACATAGGCTTCCAGTTGGATGCCGTTGCCTGGGTTAGAGATCTGCAAGGAGGCGTTGACGTTCTCCCAAGAGTCGATCCGGTCCGCGAAGCTGTTGTAGATGCGCGAATAGGACTGGCCTTGGTGGTAGTAGTCACCGCGGATCGTGCCACCCCAACCGGCGGGCAGTTCGAAGGTGTACTGAGCACCCAAGGACAAGGTCGCCTTAGGCGAGTTTGGCAGTTCATTGCCCTTCAGGTTCTTCGAGACACCGTCGCTGAAGGGGATGTCGATGCCGAAGGCCTTAAGCGGATTGGCCGCGCCAGTGAATGCACCTGAGCAAACACCGAGCATGGTGGTTGGTGCGAGGGCACCCGCATTGATCAGACCCATCAGACCCTGAACACCAGCCTTGCTTGCCGTACAGTTGGAAGCGTTCGAAGCCTTGATCACGACAAGGCTCGTATTGCCTTGCGTGCGGTTGAAGGTGTCGATCGAGCTGGCTTCACCGATCTTGGTCTGTAGCAGGCCGAGGCTGGCATTGAAGCGCAGGTGATTGATCGGTTCCCAGATCGATTCCAGTTCGAGACCCTGAATCTTGGCATCGATATTTTCGTTCACCGAGGTCC
>CAISGS010000519.1 GCA_903884915.1 uncultured Caulobacteraceae bacterium
ATACCAAGAACCGCTATCAGTTTGGCCGCGCCATCGGCAGTTTCCAAGCCGTCAAGCACATGGCCGCCGACCTCTTGATGGATTCTGAATCCTGCACCTCAGCGGCGCGCCATGCGGCCCAGTGCTTGGCCAGCGGGTCGGACGAGGCTCCTTCGGCCATTAGCCTTGCCGCCTTTGCCTGCGCCGACGCCTTCAGCGCCATCACCGCCACCAGCATCCAGATGCATGGCGGCATTGCCTTTACCTGGGCCCATCCGGCCCATCTCTATCTTCGCCGTGCCAGAGCCGATGCCCATCTGTTCGGGTCCTCGGACTTCTATCGCGAACGCTATGTCCAGCAGTTGGGAGGCTAAGGCCATGACCACGCAAACCCTCACCGACGAGGCCTTGAAGGCCGAGGTCACCGCTTGGCTGGCCGACCATTGGAAACCCAAGGCCGGGGATCAGGGGGCAGGCTTCGGCCTTCACCCCCATCGCGATTTCATGGCCAAGGTCGTGGAGGCCCGCTGGGCCGTACCGACCTGGCCCATGGAGTGGTATGGCCGCGCGCTCTCCTCCGCTCAGGCCAAGATCATCGAAAAGGCCTTTGCCGCCGTTGGCGCGCCCGGTGCCGGGCAGGACCGGTCCAACCTCTGGGCCAATACGGCCATGGCCCACGCCACACCCGCATTCAAACGGACCATCGTCCCCGCCCTGCTCAAGGGTGAGGTCGGCATGTGCCTGCTCTATAGCGAACCGGGCGCGGGATCAGACCTTGCCGCCATCCGTACCCGCGCCGACCGCAAGGGCGATCACTATGTGGTCAATGGCCAGAAGGTCTGGACCTCCGGCGCGGCGGTGGCCGACTATGGGATGCTCGTTGCCCGCACCGACTGGGATGTGCCCAAGCATAAGGGCATCAGCTTCTTCTTCCTGCCGATGAAACAGCCGGGGATCGAGGTGCGGCCTCTGCGTCAGATCACCAATGAGGCCCATTTCAACGAGGTGTTCATCACCGACGCCATCGTGCCAGCGGACAATATGCTTGGTCCGCTGAACAATGGCTGGGGCGTTTTGCAAACGGCGCTAGCCTATGAGCGCTCGGTCATGGGCGACGCCGCCCGGGGTCCGCGCAGTGGTCAAGACAATCCCAAGGGCGACAGCGCCTTGGTCGAACTGGCCCGCGAGGCTGGCCGACTGAACGATCCGGTCATCCGCCAAGAGGTGGCTCAGGTCACGGCCTATAAGGTGCTCAACCGGCTCAACAATGCCCGGGCCAAGGCCGAACTGGCGCAGGGCAATTCCTCACCGATCATGTCACTGGGCAAGCTGGCCATGTCGCGCATCCTGCACGAAGAGGCGCGGCTACGCTCCAAACTGCTGGGGGCCGGAAGCCTGCTCGAAGGGCCAGACCATCCCCGCGCCGAGGACGCCAACTTCCTCAGCCTCAATGCCTATTTCACCTCCATCGGCGGCGGCACCGACCAGATCCAACGCAACATCATCGGCGAACGGGTCCTGGGCCTACCCAAAGAACCCGAAGTCGATAGAGATATGGCTTTCCGCGACGTGCGAAGCGGTTAAAGTCGGTGGGGTCAGGGCGTAGCATAAGCGCCCGGCCTTCTGGCCTACGGGTCAGATAAGAGGAAACCTTTGGGAGACGATGAGATGGCCTGGAATTTCGGCGACATACTCGACACGATTGAACCGGTTCTAGACCCTCAGAGCATGGCCTTTATCCATGGCGACCGCCGGGTCACCTGGGGCGAGGCCACAAGGTTGTCGAACAATCTCGCCCGCGCCCTGCTCAGCCGCGGCGCGCAGCCTCGGGACAAGATCGCGCTCTATATGCGCAACCGTCCGGAATATATCATCACCCTGTCCGCCGCGTTCAAATCGCGCATGACCCACGTCAATATCAACTATCGCTACACGCCCGACGAGGTCTGGTACATTTTCGACAATTCCGACGCCCAGACCGTGGTCTATGCCTCTGAGTTTCGAGACAATATCGCCCAGATCCGCCCGCGTCTGCCCAAGGTCAAAAACTGGATCGAGATCAGCATGGACGGGCAACTGGCCCCCTTTGCGGAGGCCTTCGAGGTCCTGTCCGCCGAGGGCGATGGCTCGGCGCTGAAGATTGAACGGTCAGGCGAGGATCAGCTCTTCATCTATACCGGCGGTACCACTGGCATGCCCAAGGGCGTGATGTGGAACCATGATGATATGCGCGAAATCACGCTGCAAAATGAGCGCAAGCTCGGGCCTGTGCCAGAAACCTATGACGAATTGCGCGAAAAGATGAGGACGACTCCACCGATGAGCCGCCTCTTGCCCGCCCCTCCCCTCATGCATGGCACCGGCCTTCTGACGGCCATGGGCGCCCACCTGAACGGCGGCTGCGTCATCACCCTGACCGGCGAGAGCTTCGACGCCGACGAAATGTTGCAGGCCATTCATGACCATCAGCCGACCGGTCTGGTTCTGGTTGGCGACAGCTTTGGCCGCCCGCTGCTCAATGCGCTCGATGCCAATGTCGGCAAGTTCAATGTCTCCAGCGTTGTCGGCATGGTCTCATCCGGCGTGATGTGGAGCCAAGAAATCAAGCGCGGCCTGCTCAACCACATGCCCAATGCCGTGCTCAATGACGGCTTCTCATCGTCCGAAGCCCTCGGCATGGGCAGCTCGGTCATGACCAAGGATGGCGAGGTCCCGACGGCGAAGTTCGTGCTCAGCGACCGATGCCGCGTGTTCGACGAGAATGACCAACCGGTCCTGCCGGGCTCGGGCGTTCGCGGCCTGGTGGCCCTCGGCCCGCCCAATCCCGTCGGCTATTTCAAGGACGAGGAAAAGTCCGCCAAGACCTTCCGCGTCATTGACGGCGTGCGCTACTCCATCCCCGGCGACTGGTGCGAGGTTGAGGCCGATGGGTCCCTGACCCTGCTGGGCCGAGGCAGCGCCTGCATCAACACCGCCGGTGAAAAGGTCTTCCCCGAAGAGGTCGAAGAGGTACTCAAGCGCCACCCCGCTATCGACGATGCGCTGGTCATTGGCCTGCCCGATGAAAAGTGGGGTCAGTCGGTCACGGCTGTCGTGGAAATGGTCGCGGGTGAAAGTCTCGATGCCGCCGAGGTCCGCGCCTTCGTGAGAAAATCCCTCGCAGGCTATAAGACCCCCAAGCTCATCGTCGTGGCCGACCGGTCCTTACGCGCCAGCAATGGCAAGGCCGACTATCCTGCCGCCAAGGCCTGCGCCGAGCAGGCGCTTTAGGCCTTAGGCTGCAGAGAACTTGGCGCGGTGCTTGCCCACGGCGTTGGCATAATAGGCCTTGAGCTTGACCATATCGGCGTCGATATCGCCGGTGGGGTAGAACAGGTCTGCGACATGGATGGTGCGCGTGCCGTAGTCGAGGATGGTGATGACGATGGGCACATTGGCCGACTTGGCAATGTGATAGAAGCCCGTCTTCCAAGCGGCCGTCAGACTGCGGGTACCTTCGGGCGGAACCAAAAGCATCATCTCTGAGGAGTCGGCAAAGGCTTGGCTCATCGACTGAACCAGATCATGACTGGCTGAACGGTCGATGGGCACACAGCCCAGCGCCTTAATGATGCCGCCAAAGGGACCCGTGGTCAGGCTCTTCTTACCCATCCAACGCACCTTGCTGCGGTAATAGCCCACCGCCGCTAGCATATAGATGCCATCCCAGTTGGAGGTATGGGGCGCGGCCAGTAGGACGGCCTTCTTTGCTGTGGGCCAGTCGCCCCGCATCTTCCAGCCCGAAAGCAGGAGGAACAGCTGGCAAATCCAGTGGACCATCTGGGCCATAACGCCGCGATAGGGCGCAGGCCTAGCGGTCTCTCGTTCCTGTCCCATGGATCCTCCCTGATCTCTACCCCGCGACATATAGAGCTACGCGGGGCAGGACCAGAGGTTTGCGATCAGTATTTTAGTTTCGGCCCGGCATGGTGACCTTGCCAGAGACCGGCGCGCCACCTGCGAAGGGCAGGTCAACCCGCATACCATCGAAGCCAACCGCCCAAGTGGAAGGGTCACGAATGGCCGCCACACCATCAAAGAACAGCTTTTCGAGGACCGGCATCGGCAGGTTCGGGGCGAGGTGGCTGTAGATCAGCAGCTTCACACCGGCCTCATTAGCGGCCTTAGCGCCGTCGACCGGATCGATGTGATAGTTCTGCACATCCCCCATCAGTTTCGCCTGACGGACATTTCCAGCAGCCTTGGAGCCCTCTTCAATGGCCTTGGTCATGCGCATGGATAGGGCTTCGGCGATCAGAATATCGGCTCCCTTAGACATCTGAGCGATCATCGGCGTTGGGGCTGTGTCACCCGTAATGACCACCGAACGACCACCGGCATCGAACCGATAGCCGACAGCGGGACGGATCGGGTCGTGATCAACCTTGAAGGCGGTGATCTTGACGTCGGCATTTTGCAGAATGACCTTGGTGCCATCGGCATCGAGCGCAAAGGTCGAGGCCTTGAGATTGGCCGCGGCAGGCGGCATCACGTCAGCACCATGGTGGGCGGTGCGATAGGTGTCATCGAGGCTATAGGCCTGATTAAAGCCGGCCACGACCGTTTCAATGCCTTCTGGGCCATAGACCGGCAAGGGTGCCGCGCGGCCAGCGGCCCAGCTGTTGAAGCGAACCTCACCAAGGTCGCCAATATGGTCTGAGTGATAGTGGGTGATCAGGATGCTCGAGATCTGGTTCATCGGAAAGCCCATCAGCATCAACTCATTGGCTGAGCCGGGGCCGACATCGACCAGATAGACCTTGCCCTTGACGATGACCGCCGTGCAGGACTTGGCGCGGTTAGCATCTGGAAACGGCGCAGAGGTGCCGCACAGAACCACCCGCATGGCCTGATCATCGAACAGATCCGTCTTGGCCAGCGGGGCCTTCATCCGGGCCGCAACCTGGCCCTTATAGGCATTTTCAATCATACCGACCGGCTGAGCTGCGGCGATGGTCGCCGTGATCATTGCCGCCGCGCCCGCAAGGGCTCCAAGCCAAATCCGCATCCTTGTCGCTCCCATATGTTGAAACTATTGGCGTTATTGCTGTCATATTATGGCGATCAATACAATCCGTTATTCGCGGTATAATCTCGTCCCCAAAGCCCGCGCCTTGACAAGGCCAACCCGATCAGTGCTTTCGTGCAGGGGCTGAACGCTGCTGCCGAGCGGTATTGCAGGCGAAGGGGAGGCTCTATCATGCGTACGAGCGCTCCGATCACGCGCGATCTTCTGCTCATTGGCGGCGGTCACGCCCACGCCCTTCTGCTCAAGATGTGGGGTATGTCTCCCCTGCCCGGCGTGCGGCTCACCTTGGTCAATCCAGACCCGACCGCGCCCTATACCGGCATGCTACCGGGCTTTGTCGCCGGTCACTATGAGCGTGATGAGGTCGAGATTGATCTGGTCAGACTGGCGCGATTTGCTGGCGCGCGCTTGATCCTTGGCCATGTTGACCGACTAGACCTCAAGGCCGGCCGGGCAAGCATCGAGGGCCGTCCGGATATCGCCTTTGACATCGCCTCACTCGATATCGGCATTGCTTCAGGACAGCCTCTGACGGTTGAAGGCGAGACAGCCCTTTGGCCCGCCAAGCCGATGTCGCGCTTTGCTCAAGGCTGGCACGCCCATCTTGACCAGGTGGCAGCCGGGAGCCGTCCAGCCACCGCTGCCGTCATCGGAGGCGGCGTGGGTGGGGTCGAGCTGGCCATGGCCATGCACCACCGCCTGAGGCGCCTATCGTCCGAGACGCGTGTGACCTTGATTGAGGCGGCCGACCAGATCTTGCCCCTGGCGCCGCCGAGCATGCGCTATAGCTTGGGGCGAAAACTTAAAGACCCGAACATAGACCTGCGCCTCGGCTCTAAGGTGGATCGGGTCGAGGGGACCTGCGCTCATCTCACCAACGGCCAAACCGTCGAAGCCGCCTTCTTTGCGTCTGTGGCCGGGGCCTTGCCCGCCCCTTGGCTGGAACAGACGGGCCTGAGCCTGAAGGACGGCTTTGTCCGGGTTGACCAGACCTTGCGCAGCATCAGCCACGACACCCTCTTCGCGGTCGGCGACTGCGCCCATATGGACTTTAGTCCGCGTCCCAAGGCGGGGGTCTTTGCAGTCCGCCAAGCGCCCATCCTCTTTGCCAATCTGCAAGCGGCCCTGTCCGGAGGCCGGTTACGCCCATTTCATCCCCAAGGGGATTATCTGAAACTGATCAGTTTGGGGGCCAAGGCTGCCGTCGCCGAAAAGTGGGGGATCAGCCTCAGCTTTCCAGGCCTTTGGGCGTGGAAAGATCAGATCGACAAGCGGTTCTTAGACCGTCTCAGCCCCCCATCGACACCGATGGAGCGCCTGACCTCGTCAGGCCCGGTAGCTCTGGACGTGATGGCGCTTGAACAGGCCCAGCCCCTTTGCGGGGGGTGTGGGTCAAAGGTTGGACCGGATGTCCTGAACGCCGCCCTCTGCGACCTCGAGGCACCGCGCCGCGCCGATATCGTGCGCGGTCGCGGCGACGATGCGGCGGTTCTGTCGATGGGAACGGAGCAGCAGGTCCTCACCTGCGACCACTTCCGTGCCTTTACGCTGGACCCCTATGTTCTGGCGCAGATCACGGCCAACCATGCCTTGGGCGACATCTGGGCCATGGGCGCAGAGCCACAAGCGGCCTTGGCCAGCCTGATCCTGCCCGCCATGTCCGAAGCCAAGCAGACCGAGACCGTGCGCGAGATCATGGCAGGCCTACAGTCCGTAATCTCCGCTGCGGGAGCCGATATGGTCGGCGGCCATACGAGCCTTGGGGCGGAACTGACGGTCGGCCTGACGCTCACCGGCCTGATGAACGGACGCACCGCTATCGGCCTTGGCGGCGCCAAAGTCGGTGACCGCCTGATCCTGACCAAGCCCATCGGTGTGGGCACCCTTATGGCCGCTGAGATGCGGGGCCTAGCCAAGGGCGATTGGGTTGCAGCGGCCCTTCGCCAGATGATCCAGTCCATCGGACCAGCGAGCCAGATCTTACGCAGCCAAGCCCATGCCATGACCGACGTCACCGGCTTTGGTCTTGCGGGTCACCTTCACGCGATGTTGGAACAGTCGGACCTATCGGGCCAGATCAGCCTTGAGGCCGTGCCTTGGTGCGATGGGGCGATCACACTGGCCAAGGACGGGGTCCATAGTTCGATCTATCCGCAGACCTCGTCGCTGGCGGGCAGAATGTCTGTTGATGGGGCCATAAGGCTAGACCCGCGCTTTAGCCTACTGTTCGATCCCCAAACGGCGGGCGGGATGCTCGCGGCTGTGCCTGCCGAGCAGATGGATGGATTAATGTCGCAAATGGCTGCGCTGGGCCAATTGGCTTGGATCATCGGCAGCCTATCGGCACCCACAGCAGGCCATCGCCTGACCGTTACAGCCTGAGCATCAGGGCGGCGATCTGGTCGGCAGCGGTCTCTTGGCCCTCATCGTCCAGATTGGGCGGAATGATGGTCCCCAGACAGGGGCGGCTATCTTGGCGGCTGGACCGGCCATAGGCGGGATCATAATGGACCTCCATCAGGGCCTCGGCGAGACTGTCAAAGGCCTGATCCGCAACCATCTGTTTCCAGTCGGCGAGGCGTTGGCGACCATAGAGCGGTGGTAAACGGTCAATGGCCTCATAGAGCGCCGTCTCATCCTCGGAAATATCGCGATAGGCCCGCACCAGATAGCCCACCCGGTCGGCGGGGGAGGCCTCAATGACAATGCGCCGCGCAGTCTGCATCGCCTTCCACAGGATCGGCGGCACCATCCGGTCGCCGATCTTGCTGGATTCCGCCTCAATCAATACCGGGCGGCTGGGATCGAGCGTGGCCATGGCCTGAAGCAAACGGCCTTCAAACATCTTTTGACTGGGCTGACCGTCACGCGACATGGCCCCAAATACCGAGCCCCGATGGGCGGCCAGCCCTTCTAGGTCCAGCACCTGCACCCCGCGAGAGGCCATGCGCCCTAGGATTTCGGTCTTGGCCGAGCCGGTATTGCCATCGAGCAAGATCACCTTCAGCGAAGGCTCCGCATCATAGAGGCTCTCGCTGACAAAGCGCCGCCAAGTCTTATAGCCACCCGTCACCAGTACGGCCCGCCAACCGACCTGGCGCAGGACCGTGGCCATGGCGTTGGACCTCTGCCCCCCGCGCCAGCAATAGATCAGCGGCTGATAGCCCCCCGGTCGGTCGGCCAGCGTCGTTTCGAGATGATGGGCAATGTTACGGGCCACATAGGCCGCACCGATCCGCCGGGCGAGGAAGCGGGATTTCTGGACATAGAGCGTGCCGATCTCAACCCGCTCAGCATTGCTCAGCACCGGCAGATTGATCGCACCGGGCATATGATCTTCGGCAAATTCACCCGGACTGCGCACATCGATGATGTCGTCAAAGGCCGTCAGGGCGGCAAGGTCGATCTGGTCCAGCGTATCAGCCATGTCCTCTCCTACCCTCGTGCGGCAGGCTTGGACAGTCTGTTAAGACCAGCCAGTTGGGCCAGAGGCTGAGATTTTCCTTAACGCGCGCCCATCCCTTCGGCATGATCAGTCATCGAGTCCTCAACCTAACGCCTGCGCAAGGAACCCCCAACATGACTGAGATCAACCGGCGCGATCTTGGCCTTGGCCTCTTGGGTACGATTGCGGCCTCCAGCCTGCTGACAAGCTCTTCCGTTGCCGCCCCTGCCGGGACCACTGATCCCTTCGCCCTCGTCGATCCGGAACTCTTGGCAACGGCCAAGGCCTTGCCGCAGAACACCATCAGCAAAGTGACCTTACCGATGATGAGGGCTCGGCCGGGCATGCCGCCCAAGCCCGCCCCTGCGCCGCAGCCCGTGATGAAGACCATTTCCGGAGCCAAGGGCGCGCCGGATGTGTCAGTCATGGTGATTGACGGCACAGGCGGTCAGAAGGGTTGCCCGGCCTATCTGCACATGCATGGCGGCGGGTTCGTGGGCGGGCGTGTCGATGGAAACCCTGCCTCGCTGCAAGACATTGCCGCCACCTGCGGCGCCCTAGTGGTGTCGGTCGACTATCGCCTCGCGCCTGAGACGGCCTTCCCCGGCGCACTGGAGGACAATTACGCGGCTCTCAAGTGGATGAACCTCAATGCGGACGGCCTTGGCATTGATCCCAAGCGGATTGCCATTGGAGGCGAGAGCGCAGGCGGGGGCCATGCCGCCATGCTGGCCATCGCGGCGCGGGATCGCGGCGAATATGCCCTCGCCTTCCAACTGCTGATCTATCCCATGCTCGACGACCGGACCGGCTCGACCAAGCCCGCTCCGGAGCATATTGGCCACTTCCTGTGGAATTCGGGCTCCAATCGGTTTGGCTGGGAATCCTTGCTCGGCATGGCTCCGGGCAGTGCCAACCCACCGGCTGGCTCAGTTCCTGCGCGGGTCAAGGACCTGTCAGGCCTGCCGCCCGCCTTCATCAGTGTCGGGGCGCTGGATCTGTTCGTGGATGAGGATGTGGACTATGCCCGCCGCCTGATCGCGGCTGGCGTTCCGACCGAGCTGTTGGTCGTGCCCGGTGCCTATCACGGCTTCAATGGCTTGGTGCCCAAAGCGGCGGTCAGTGTGCGGTTCAACGCCCAAGCCCTCAATGCCCTCAAGCGCGGATGGGGCCTGTCCTAGCCTTAGCCAGAACAGCCCCCATCACGTCGAACTATAGCGGTTCGCGGCAGAACCGCGCCAGATCATTGGCCGTATCCCGGCTGATATCTGGACAGCAGATGGCGAAGATCTCGACGCCATGGGTCGTGCCCATGACCTGTCGGCAGCGGGCATTGACGCCACTTTGCATCAGCAGGCGGTAGAAGTTGATACCCTCATCGCGCAGAGGATCGCACTCATTGACGCTGATCACCGTCGGCGGCAGGCCCTTGACGTCGTCCGCCGTGGCAAAGGCAGGCCAAGCCAGAGGATTGCGCTCATTGAAGGCCTCGATGCCATAGGCCATGGCTCCGCGATTATTGTGCAGTTCAAGGAAGATGCCGTTATTTTCCGTAGAGGACGGATTTTGCGGCAGGGGCCACTCGCCGGCAATATAGGGGCAGAGGGCATAGAGCCCCTTGATCAGGCCAATATCGCCGTCCTGCTTGAGCTTGAG
>CAISGS010000520.1 GCA_903884915.1 uncultured Caulobacteraceae bacterium
GCAGAGCCCACCAACGATCTGATCTCGATGATGGCCCATAATGACGCCACCCGAAATATGGATCCCATGGAATATCTGGGCAATCTGGTCCTGTTGATCGTTGGCGGTAATGACACCACGCGCAACTCGATCACCGGCGGCCTGTTGGCCCTGAACGAGCATCCCGACCAATACCAAAAGCTGCGTGACAATCCGGCCCTGGTCGACTCCATGATCCCCGAGATCATCCGCTGGCAGACGCCGCTGGCCCATATGCGCCGCACCGCTCTGCAAGATGTTGAGTTGGGTGGCAAGCAGATCAAGAAGGGCGATAAGGTCGTCATGTGGTACGTCTCGGGCAACCGCGACGAGACGGCCATTGAGAACCCCAACCAGTTCATCATCGACCGGGCGCGTCCACGTCAGCACCTGTCCTTTGGCTTTGGCGTTCACCGCTGCGTCGGCAATCGTCTGGCCGAACTGCAGTTGAAGATCGTCTGGCAGGAGATCTTGAAGCGCTGGCCCAAGATTGAGGTCATGGGCGAACCTGAACGGGTCCCATCGGCCTTTGTGAAGGGTTATATCTCCCTTCCGGTCCGTATTCCCGCCTAAGGGCCTTCCGCCAAGGGGTGGGGATGGTTATGAAGCAACCGCACATGACCCAAGCCCCCACCACCTCAGCCACCCCAATCCATCTTGTCTATGGCCGCCCACCGCTGGGCTTGGCCGACGTCCTGCCGTCCGCCGTTCAGGTCAGCCCGCTCATTCCCGGCTCACCGGCGATTGAAGAGATCGCCGATGTCAGTGCCGATAGCGCCGTCGTTCTGGCCCCTCCGGGCACGGCTGAGCGCGACTATATGATTGCGCAGATGTTGCGAGTTCTAAAGCCCGGCGGCGAACTGACCGTCATGGCGCTGAAGGACAAGGGCGGTTCGCGTCTGCGCAAATCGCTTGAGGCCTTTGGCTGTGACGTCGATGAAACCTCGAAAGCCCATCACCGCATCGCCTTTGTTGAACGCCCCGGCCTGGTTCAGGGCATTGAAGAGGCTCTGTCCAAAGGTGCGCTGCGCGATTTGACCGGCCAAGGCCTGTGGTCACAGCCTGGCGTCTTCAGTTGGGACCGTTTAGACCCCGGCAGTGCCCTCTTGCTCAAGACCCTTCCTGCCCTGTCGGGCAAGGGCATGGATCTGGGCTGCGGCATTGGCCTTCTGGCCCTCGCGGTTCTTGAGAGTTCGGCGATCACGGCCCTGACCCTGATCGATATCGATTCTCGGGCCCTTAAGGCCGCCCAGCGCAATGTGACCGACCCGCGCGCCGCCTTTGACTGGTCCGACATTCGCAGCCAAGAGGGCCCAGCCGACCAAGATTTCGTGGTCATGAACCCGCCCTTCCATGATGCCGGATCCGAGGATAAGGCGCTGGGACAGGCCTTTATTCGCCGCGCCGCCTCGGCCCTTCGCAAGGGCGGAACCTGCTGGCTGGTGGCCAATCGCCACCTGCCCTATGAAGAGACCCTTAAGCCGCTCTTTGCCAAGGTCACCCTGAAGGCCGAAGCTCAAGGCTATAAGGTCTATGAGGCGCGAAAGTGAGCAAGGCCCCGACCGCTCGGCTCGACCGTCTGCTGGCCAATATGGCCTATGGCTCGCGCCGGGACATTCAGCAGATGATGGATGCCGGATGGATCGTGCTCGATGGGGCCAAGCTGCGCGATGCCTCCATGCGGGTTGCCGTAACGCCCGATCTTGTGACGCGCATGACCGTGCGTGGTCAGCCGCTCGATCCCCCGGCGCCCTTGACCTTGATGCTGCACAAGCCGCTGGGCCATGTCTGCTCGCACAAGGAAGATGGTCCGCGCATCTATGACCTTCTGCCCTCGCGCTGGCGTTCACGTGAACCGGCCATTTCAAGCATCGGGCGGTTGGACAAGGAGACGTCGGGCCTGCTGCTCCTGACCGACGATGGCGGCCTGCTCCATCGCGTCATCTCGCCCAAGCACCATGTCGCAAAGCGCTATCTGGCGACCCTCGACCGTCCGCTAAAGGGCGATGAGGCCGCGATCTTTGCCAGTGGCACCTTGCTTTTGGAGGCTGAAGACAAGCCGGTCTTGCCCGCCAAGCTAGAGGTCCTGGACGATCATCGCGCCTATCTGACCTTGACCGAGGGGCGCTATCATCAGGTGCGTCGGATGTTTGCCGCCGTGGGAAATCACGTCAACGCCCTGCACCGCGATCGCATCGGAGCCTTAGATTTGCCGTCCGACCTTGAGCCCGGTCAGTACAAGGTTCTGGATATAGAGGGTTTAACGCCGATCTTTGCTGGCGAGCGGGTCTAGAGCGCCAAGGCTTCGAGCGCCTCGGGGCTAATGTCTGGGATCACATGATCGAGGCTGATGACCGTGACCATGCTCTCGCCCCGAATGATGTAGCCCTCAACAAAGTCGCGGGTCTGACGCGAGGCCACATTCGGCGCAGAATGGATCTGATCGGCCGCGACGGTTGAGGTTTCAGACACGTCTTCGACCATCAGGCCGGTCCATTGGCCCTTAACATTGACGACAATGATCACGTGATGTTCGGTCGGCACCGAGGCGGCAAATCCAAGTCTTGCGCCAATATCGACGACCGGCATGACGGTGCCGCGCAGATTGATCACCCCGACCACGAACGGCGGCGCATGGGGCATGGCGGTTACTGCCGTCCAACCTCGGATCTCGCGTACCTGGCGAACATCGGTACAAAAGTCTTGGCCGGTGATACGAAAGGAGATCAGTTCTCTGTTGGTTTGCGCCAGGCCTAAGCTCGCATCGCTCATGATTGGATCTTTCCTGATCACCCAAGCCCACACTGAGGCC
>CAISGS010000521.1 GCA_903884915.1 uncultured Caulobacteraceae bacterium
CGCGCCCACCGCAAAAATGCGTTTGATGCTGAGACCATTGCCGAGCTGACCGAAGCCTTTGAGGCTCTGCATGGGGCCGATTATATCCGCGTGGTATTTTTGCGCGGCGCTGGCAGGACGTTCAGTGCGGGGGCCGATCTGGAATGGATGGCCTCAGCCGTCGACTGGTCGGAGGACGACAATCGCGCCGACGCTATGGGGCTGGCTCGGATGCTCAAGGCCCTGCACGATGTCCCCGCCCTGACGGTAGCGCTGGTCGAGGGCTCAGCCTTTGGCGGCGGTGCTGGACTTGTGGCGGCCTGTGACACAGCGGTAGCGACCCAAGAGGCGCGGTTCTCGTTCTCCGAGGTCAAGCTTGGCCTGACCCCCGCCACCATCAGCCCCTATGTGGTCGCCGCTATCGGTCCGCGCGCGTCGGTGCGGCTGTTCGCGACGGGCCGGGTCTTTGGCGCCGTTGAGGCCAAGACCTTGGGTCTGGTTGAGGCGGTTGTGGCGGACACGGCCGGGCTCGCCGAGGCGCAGGAAGCCTTCGCCAATGAGATGATGGCCACAGCCCCCGGTGCCGTCGCTGATGCCAAGCGTCTGGTTTGGGATGTGGCTGGCAAGACCATCGACAATGCCCTCATGGACGAGACCGCCCGCCGCATCGCCCGCCGCCGCGTGAGCCCCGAAGGCCAGGAGGGCGTCCGCGCCTTTTTAGGTCGGCGCAAACCGTCTTGGGCTGCGGATTGATAGACCCAAACAGTCTGAACTGGACCGTGCTTTGCTAACCTCACTCCTTATCGCCAATCGCGGTGAAATTGCCCGTCGGATTATCCGTACAGCGCGGCGCATGGGCATCAGAACCATTGCGGTCTATTCCGAGGCCGATGCGGCTGCGCCTCATGTGCGCGAAGCCGACGAAGCTGTGCTGATCGGTCCAGCCGCCGCGCGCGACAGCTATCTGGTCGTCGATCGGATCTTGGCGGCGGCTAAGGCGACGGGAGCCGAAGCGATCCATCCGGGTTATGGGTTCTTGTCTGAGAATGCGGCTTTCGCGCAGGACGTGATGGATGCGGGCCTGATCTGGGTCGGTCCGCCGCCGTCGGCCATATCGGCCATGGGGCTCAAGGATGCGGCCAAGGCGCGGATGCAGGCGGCCGGAGTTCCGGTCACCCCCGGCTATATGGGCGATGACCAGTCCCTTGAGCGTCTGAGCCGTGAGGCGGAGGCGACGGGCTATCCGGTGCTGATCAAGGCTGTCGCGGGCGGTGGTGGTAAGGGCATGAGGAAGGTCCTGGCCCCTGCAGAGTTTGAGGCGGCGCTCGCCTCATGCCGCCGGGAAGCCTTGGCCGCCTTTGGCGACGACAAGGTTCTGATCGAGAAATATGTTACCCGCCCGCGCCATATTGAGGTCCAGGTCTTTGCCGATGGCCACGGCAACGCGGTCCATCTGTTCGAGCGCGACTGTTCGCTCCAGCGCCGCCATCAGAAGGTCATTGAGGAGGCACCCGCCCCGGGCATGGATGAGGTCACCCGTGAAGCGGTCTGTTCGGCAGCGGTCCGTGCGGCCTTGGCGGTGGGCTATGTTGGCGCCGGAACGGTCGAGTTCATCGCCGATGGTTCGGACGGCCTGCGGCCTGACCGGATCTGGTTCATGGAGATGAACACCCGTCTGCAGGTCGAGCATCCTGTCACCGAAATGATCACCGGGCTGGATCTGGTCGAATGGCAATTGCGCGTGGCCTCCGGCGAGCCCTTGCCCCTCAGCCAAGACCAGATCCAGATCAAGGGCCATGCCATCGAGGCGCGGCTCTATGCTGAAAATCCAGCGACGGGGTTCTTGCCCTCGACCGGACCCTTGACCCACTTTCGCCTACCGCAGGAGGGCTTGCGGATCGACTCCGCAGTCGAAGAGGGCGGCGAGGTGACGCCGTTCTACGACCCGATGATTGCCAAACTGATCGTCCATCGCCCAAGCCGACAGGCCGCCGCCGCCGCTCTGGCCAAGGCATGCCGTGCGGTAGAGGTCTGGCCGGTCAAGACCAATGCCGCCTTCCTTGCCCGATGCCTAGACCATGCCGACTTTGTGCAAGGCGACATCGATACCGGCTTTATCGAGGCGCGGTCGTCGGCCTTGGTTGAGCTGGACGAGCCCTCGAACGCGGTTCTAACCGCTGCGGTCAGTGCCTTGGCCCGCGCAGCCCAACCGGCGGGGCCATCGCCTTGGTCGCGACTGGAAGGCTTTCGGATCAATAGCCGCCCGCGCATTGAGGCCTCAGTGGACGGCGGGGGTAAACGCTACGACCTTTCGCTGGAGGGTCTTGCGCCATCGACCCTATCAACGCGGTTGATTGATGATCAGGTTCTGGTCTTTGAAGACGGCGCGGTGCACGCCTTTACCTCTTGGCGGTCCCATCGCGGCGACAGTGCCCAAGCCAGCGACGGTGCCATGCTTTCGCCCATGCCCGGCCGAATGGTCGCGGTTATGGTTGAGGTGGGGCAGACGGTCACGCGCGGCCAAGCCCTCGTCACGCTCGAAGCCATGAAGATGGAGCATGTCCTGACCGCCCCCTTTGATGGGACGGTCGAACAACTGTCTGTGGCCTTGGGCGATCAGGTCTCTGAGGGCGTGGTTCTGGTGCAACTGGCAGCGAGTCAGGATAGTTAGCGCCCATGGCGTTACATCTGATCAAACTCTGCGTTGGCGCGGCCAGCATTGATGACCTGCGCGATTGGTGGGATGAGGAACATGGCCGAAAGCGCCTGCCCATCGTCCATACCCGCCAGACGCCAAAGCGGGCCGAAGAACTGACCGAGGGCGGTTCGCTCTATTGGGTGATCAAGGGCACGGTCTTGGTGCGCCAGACCATTCTTGGCGTCGAGACCCTGAACGAGGGCGGTCAGTCCTTTTGCCATATTCGGCTAGACCGGACCTTGCATCTCACCTTGCCGCAGCCGCGCCGCGCCTTTCAAGGCTGGCGCTATCTCGAGCCGAAGGACGCGCCAGCGGACTTGGCTGGGAGTGAGGGTGACACGCCCATGTCCGCAGAGCTGGCCGTTCAGTTGCGAGAGCTTGGGGCTTGGTAGGGGACAAAAGACGCCCTTCGTCGCTTCGCGCCACTTCCCCCAGAGCGGGAAGATTTGGGCGCAGCGAGGGTAGGGGGAGTTGGCGGGATTTTTCCGCGTCATTGCGAGTGTAGCGAAGCGACGCAGGGGCTGACACGCGCCTGACGTGATGTTCCCCTGGGTTGCTTCGGCGCGATGCGCTTCGCCATGACGCCGAAGGTGGGGCCGGTTTATCACTTCCC
Organism: uncultured Caulobacteraceae bacterium; assembly: GCA_903884915.1. GTDB lineage: Bacteria > Pseudomonadota > Alphaproteobacteria > Caulobacterales > Caulobacteraceae > CAISGS01. The sequence goes on from CAISGS010000521.1 coordinate 3,291, forward strand.
GCCGGTGCGAAAGGGTCTGGGTCCCCGCCTTCGCGGGGAAAGCGGAATAGGTAAGAAAACAAGGCCTTCCCCCTGACTCTCTC
>CAISGS010000522.1 GCA_903884915.1 uncultured Caulobacteraceae bacterium
AAGGTGACCATCAGCAGGATCACGAAAAAGATGAAGGGCAGGCTGTAGAGAATATCGACAAAGCGCATCATCAGCTCGTCAATCCGCCCGCCCAGATAGCCCGCCGTCGCGCCCCAGATCACGCCGATCACCAAAGACACAGCGGTTGCCACCACTCCGATGGCCAAGGACACTCTCAGCCCAACCAACAAACGCGCCAGAAGGTCTCGGCCCAAAGAGTCAGCGCCCATCAGATGGCCTGCGGTCAGGGGCGGAGCCCAGACATCGTTCTTATTGATCTGGTCATAGGTAAAGGGGGTCAGGAACGGTCCGACAATGGCTAGCAGCACCAAAGCCATCAACAGGCCCATACTGACCGTCGCGGCCCGATTGGCCAGAAGGCGGCGGCGCGCATCGTCCCAAAGGCTGCGGCCCTTAACGGCGGCGCGTTCCATGGTCTGGGTGCCGTGAGAGGAGGCAGAAAGCACGCGGTTCATGACAGCTTCACCCGTGGATCAAGCATGGCATAGGCAATATCGGCCAGAAGATTGAGCAGCAGGATCAGTCCGGCATAGACAATCACCACCCCCATCACCACCGTATAGTCCCGCTGCAGCGCCCCGATGACGAAGCTCTTGCCCAGACCCGGCAGGCTGAAAATCTTTTCGATCACGAGCGATCCGGTCAAGAGACCCGCACAGGCCGGGCCCAGATAGCTGACCAGCGGCAAGATCGCCGCCCTCAGCCCATGGCGAAGGACGATACGGACCTCCGACAGGCCCTTCGCTCTCGCCGTGCGGATATAGTTGGAACGCAAGACCTCGATCATCCCGGCGCGGGTCAGGCGCGAGATGATGGCGATCTGCGGCAGGGCCAGCACCGTGACCGGCAAGATCAGGCTGCGGATTCCGTTCAATCCCGCCGTCGGCAGCCAGCCCAGCTTGGCCGCAAAGACGAGCACCAAGAGCGGCGCGGTAACAAAGGTCGGGATACAGACCCCCAGAACGGCAATGGCCATGGTCACATTGTCGATCATCTGATTTTGCCGCAAGGCTGCGATAATCCCCAGCCCAATCCCCACCAAACAGGCCAAGGTCAGGGTCGACAGGCCAATGACAGCGCTGGTGGGCAGGCCTTCGCTGATCAGTTCAGCGACCGACTTGTCCTTATATTTCAAGGATGGACCCAGATCGCCATGCAGGACGTTGCTGACATAGGCGACATATTGCTCGCCCAGAGGCCGATCCATACCGTACTTGGCCATGATGCTGCGCTCGACCTCGGGCGGCAGCTTGCGATCAGAGTCAAAAGGATTGCCGGGCGCTGCGCGCATCATGAAAAAGGCTGCCGTGACCACTAGAAAAAGGGTCGGAACAGCCACCATCAGACGACGAAGCAAAAAGCGGAACATTCAACAATCCATTTTACCGGTATAGTGACCGGAAACCTGCGGCGAAGGTTTCATCCGCACCCTAGAATGTCAACGAAGCTGCCCGCCGAAACGCACTGGAGAGAAAAGAAAATGTCGTCCATCCGCCCTGTCACAGAAGACTTTTCCGTTTCGCCGCAAATTGCCCTGTCCGATCTGAAGGTCGCCGCCAGCCAAGGCGTCAAGCGCGTCATCTGTAACCGTCCGGACGACGAAGATGCAGGCCAGATCAACAGCACTGAAGCGCGGGCAGCGACCGAAGCCTTGGGCATGAGCTATGTCCACATCCCCGTGCGCGGCGGCCCCACCCCCGATCAGGTCGAGGAGATGCGCGTGGCCATTGCCGAGGCCGACGGTCCGGTTTTGGCCTATTGCCGCTCTGGCACCCGCTCCATCGTCACCTGGGCCATCGGCCAGATGGTCAGCGGCGAGCGCGAGGCCTCTGAACTGATCGCGCTCGGCACGGCAGCAGGCTATGACCTGTCCAGCGTCCTTCGCCGCTAGACCCGCCCTTTAGGAGCCCAGCCGATGATCCCCTTTGTCCGCGAGATCAAGTTTGACTATGGCCAATGCGATCAGGTTTCGCCCCTGATCCGGCGGGTCATCGCCAACAATCCCGGCCCCTTCACCTTTACCGGCACGGGCACCTACATTATCGGCAAGGGCGAGGTTGCGGTGATCGATCCGGGCCCAGACATGGCCGATCATCTGGAGGCGATCTTGGCGGCGGTGGCGGGCGAGAGCGTCACCCACATCCTGATCACCCACAACCATCTGGACCATTCCCCCCTCGCCCACCCCCTCGCGGCGCGGACAGGCGCCAAGATCTATGCCATGCCCATTGGGGCGGCGACCAGCGATGGTGAGGTAACGATGGAGGCCGGGGACGATCTGGGCTTCAAGGCCGATGTGATCCTGTCGGGCGGTGAGATCATATCTGGTCCCGGCTGGACCTTTGAGGCGATCCCCACCCCCGGCCACACCTCAAACCATATCTGTTATGGGCTGGCAGAGGAAAACGCCCTATTTTCTGGCGATCATATTATGGGCTGG
>CAISGS010000523.1 GCA_903884915.1 uncultured Caulobacteraceae bacterium
GCAAGGATCAGGGCAGGGCGCTGGGTCTGCTCGATGATCTTGGCCATGGTGAAGGTCTTTCCCGAGCCGGTAACCCCCAGCAGCACCTGATCGGACTCGCCCCGGTCTAGGCCCTCGGACAGTTCGGCAATGGCGGTGGGCTGGTCGCCTGCGGGGCTATATTCGCTGACCAGATTGAACCGGCGACCGCCTTCCGACTTCTGCGGGCGGGAAGGGCGGTGAGGCATCCACAGGGCCGGAGAGTCGAACACAAACTGCCCCGCAGCCTCTTCGAAGCCAACCAGATCAGCGGGGGTACGGGGTGCGCGAGCCATGGGTCTAATCTAGGGGGTTGGGGGCTTCAAGACCAGAGGGGGAGGGCTTCTATTGCATCCTCGTCCTTCGACGAGCTCAGGATGAGGATGACTGAAACACGTTTTCTTCGCATCTTCTCTCTCACTCTTCCTCATGCTGAGCCTGTCGAAGCACGAGGAAGCGCCCCCTACCCCGGCTTCGCCGGTACTTCCCCCAGAGGGGGGATTAAGAACGGTAAATCTTCCCCTCCAAATCCGCGTTCCCCGCGAAGGCGGGGATCCAGACCCTGTCGCACAGGCCGTTGTTCGTGGTGCTTCCTCGTCCTTCGACGGGCTCAGGATGAGGATGAATGGAGAGGGGAGTAGATGAACACCCCACACCACCCACCGTCACATTCTCGTCAAACCCCTATCGCGGTTTGGGTCCGCCTTTGCTATGGAGGTTGGGCGTGTCGGTGCCGCCGACCTGCGGAGAGATCATGTCCGACCCTAAGGCTCAACAGCGTCTGCAATCGATCGTGATTGACGAGTCGTCTCTTGCCTCCGCCTCGCGCGATCAGGAGCACGAACGTCAGGTCGCGATCTTTGACCTGTTGGAAGACAACTATTTCGAACCCGAGGGCGAGGCGCTCGGGCCCTATGATCTCAAGATCGGGTTAGCCGATAATCGGCTGTTGCTCGACATCTCGGGCGGCAGTTATGAGCGCCGTCACCTCCTGTCCATGTCACCCTTCAAGAGCCTGATCCGCGACTATTTCATGGTCTGTGACAGCTATTACGACGCCATCCGCAATGCGTCACCTGCTCAGATTGAGGCCTTGGATATGGGGCGGCGGGGCTTGCATAACGAAGGCTCGTCCCTGCTTCGTGAACGTTTGGCGGGCAAGGTCAGCACCGATCTGGACACGTCGCGGCGGCTGTTCACCCTGATCTGCGCCCTCTATCGTCGCGGCTAGAGTGCCCATGATCGCGCCACCCGGCCTGCCGGGCGCTGTACTGTTTGCCTGTAACTTCAATCGGGTAAGGTCCCCCATGGCGCTGGCCCTCACGCGTATGACCTATGCTGATCGGATCTATCTGGACAGTTGCGGACTGCGACCAGACCGCAGTCAAGATCACGATCCCTTCTGTGCCGCCGTGCTCGATGAGGTCGGCGCGGATCTGAAAGGCCATCGCCCCAAGAGCTTCGACGATCTGGACGATGGCTCGTTCGATCTGGTGATCTCCTTAACCCCTGAAGCCCAGCACCGTGCCGTCGAGTTGGCACGAGGACGAGCGGTCGAGATCGAGTACTGGCCCGTGCCGGATCCCACGCTGGTTTCGGGCTCACGGGAGATGGTTTTGGAGGCCTACCGCTACACCCGGGACCACTTGCTAGATCGAATCCGCAAGCGGTTCGGCAAAACATCGACTTTCGGTGGTTGAATCGTCTATAGTCGACGACTGAGGCTTGGTGCTCCCGTCCGCGACTGTGCGGCATGGGTGGCTTGCCTTATGCAAATTGTCCTTTAGAGAGGCCGTATGGCTAAAGAAGAACTTCTCGAATTTCCTGGCACAGTCGTTGAACTGCTGCCCAATGCGACATTCCGCGTGACGCTTGAAAACGAGCACGAAATTATCGCCCACACCGCTGGCAAGATGCGCAAGAACCGCATTCGCGTTCTGGCCGGTGACAAGGTGCTGGTTGAAATGACGCCCTACGACCTGTCCAAGGGCCGCATTACCTACCGCTTCAAGTAGGGCAGGGCGGTTGTCCTCGCCCCCTTCTCGGGCGCCTTTGGTTCTGGCCAGTGCCAGTCCGCGTCGATTGGACCTGCTGCGTCAGGTCGGGATCGCGCCAGACCGGATTGATCCGGCGGACATAGATGAAACCCCTTTGGCCAAGGAGACCCCACGTCTCTTGGCCCTGCGTCTCGCCCGAGGCAAGGCGATGGCCGCCGCGTCGCGCAATGCTGGGGCCTTCGTGATCGGAGCCGACACGGTCGTGGCCGTTGGCCGCCGGGTCCTGCCTAAGGCAGAAACGGAAGCTGAAGCGCGTCATTGCCTTGGGCTGCTGTCCGGACGAGGACACCGGGTGATGACTGGCCTGTGCGTACTCGCGCCCGATGGGCGCCGCGCGGAGCGATTGGTGGAAACCCGCCTAACCTTCAAGCGCCTGTCTAAGGATGAGGTCGAGACCTATATCGCCAGCGGCGAATGGCAGGGCAAGGCGGGGGGCTATGCTATTCAAGGCCGAGCCGGCGCCTTTGTCATCGAATTGCAAGGATCCTACCCATCGGTGGTGGGCTTGCCACTCTACGAAACCCTATGTCTTCTCGAGGGGCTCGGGTTTCGCCCAACGCCCCCTTCAATCTGAGCCTCGGTTGTGACCGCGCGCCGCCTCTATCTTGATGATGCGCCAGGCGAGCGTCGTGGCGTTGTCACCCTAGAGGGCCGACCAGAGCGGCTCTTGATCCAGCGCAGCGCCATGCCCAGTCCAGTGGCCGGAGAGCAGTGGGCCGCGCGGGTACGCCGAATCGATCGCAGCCTTGCCACCGCTTTTTTGGATCTCGGCCAAGGGTCAGAGACCCTTCTGAACCTAACTGGCGATGCCCTACGGCTTACGGAAGGGGCCTTGATATCGGTCGACATCACCAGTCCAGCCCGCAGAGGTAAGGGACCCGTTGCCCGCTTCATCGGTTTGGAGGAGGGGCAGCCGCGGTTGCTCGCTCCCGCACCGACCCTCGAGGTGCAGCTGAAGGCCCTTGCCCCTCAACAGGAGATCATTACTGGACCGCTGGCGCGCGAGGTTGCCGATCTGGCTGAAGCGCAGGTCTTAGCGGTTGAGCACGGTCTGCCGGGCGGAGGCTCTATTGCTATAGAGACCACGCGGGCCCTCACCGCTATCGATGTTGACTTGGGTGCGCGCGGCGGGGGCGACCCGCGCCGGGCCATGCGCCAAGCCAATCTGGCGGCCATAGCCCAGGCGGCTCGTCTGATCCGTCTAAAGGGCCGCGCCGGACTGGTCGTTTTTGACCTGATCGGTAAGGGGCAGGATGGCGAGGCTATTATGGGAGCCGTCAAGGCGGCCTTTGAACCGGACCAACCCGGCCTTGTCATCGGACCGATCAGTCGATTCGGCACGCTTGAGTTGGCGCTACCCCGTCGTCAGGCTCCGACGGCCGAGCTTCTGTGTGATGAGGGTGGGCGGCTGAGCGCCGAAAGCCTTGCCCTGAGGCTCATGCGGATGGCCGAGCAAGAGGGGCGTGCGGACCCCGGTGGCCAACTGATTTTGACCTGTGCGCCAGCGGTTGCCGTAGCTGCGGAGACTTTTCTGCCTGACCTAGCGGCGAGAATCGGTCCGCGATATGATCTTCAACCCTTCGCTGAAGTGGCGTCGCCGCTCAGCTATGATCATTTGGATGTCAAAAGCCGATGACGGCAGCCTGTCCCCATTGTCGTAAGCCGGTCGACCCGGCCTATCGACCCTTTTGCTCGAAGCGCTGTGCGGATGTTGATCTCAATCGCTGGCTGACGGGGGCCTATGTCATTCCGGGCTCCAAACATGCCGAGGGCGATGGTCAGTCCGACGAGGATCAAGATCCTGATCCTGATGAGTGGTCCGACGCGTAGGTTTGGACCGAGGTTCCTGCCGAAACGCGCATCTCTGTGGAGGAAGCCACAAAACCTGTCACAGAGGCCTTTTGGATGCTGGACAGGCCGCAGCGCCTGACCTATAGACCTCGCCTCCGCAGACAAAGCGGATGATTGCAGCGTTCCTTGGAACGCCTTGCGGGCCTGGGTAGCTCAGTTGGTAGAGCAGCGGATTGAAAATCCGC
>CAISGS010000524.1 GCA_903884915.1 uncultured Caulobacteraceae bacterium
GAGGTGACAGATCGTCAGGTCGGGCTGGTGATCAGCGGCGCAGAGGCTGAAGCGGTGCTGTCGGTCGGTTGTCCGCTCGATCTGGATCAGGCGGCTTTCCCGATTGGCATGTGCACCCGCACGGTCCTGTCCAAGGCGGAGATCGTCCTGTGGCGGACGGGTCCTGAAACCTTCCATCTGGAGGTCTGGCGGTCCTTTTCGGCCTATCTTCGTCAGTTTTTGACCGCTTCTGCGGTGGTTCCGGTCGCGGACTGAATGGCGCAAGATCCCAGCAAGATGACGGACACAAAGTCCCCGCAGCGCCCGCCGCTGCGCATCGGGATCATATTGGCTAATAATTTCACCCTCTCGGCCTTTGCCCTATTCGTCGACCATCTGAGATTGGCTGCAGATGATGGCGACCGCAGCCGACCCGTGAGGGCTCAATGGTCGATCATGGCCAGCCGTCCGGACCCCATGCGCGCCAGCTGCGGGGTCATGACCTCGCCGACCAGCAACTTCCTTGATCCGCGCGAGTTGGACTATGTGGTCGTGGTCGGCGGCGTTCTGCACGGCGGTGCCCAGATCAATGAGGCCACCGAGCGTTATTTGCACAAGGTCGCGGATGCCGGGGTCAAGCTGATCGGCATGTGCACGGGCAGCTTCATCCTGTGTCGCGCTGGCCTGATGAAGGGGCGCACAGCCTGTGTGAACTGGTACCATTATCAAGATTTCCGCGATGAGTTTCCCGATCAGGCGGTGGTCGCGGACCGTCTGTTCGTCGCCGATGGGGACCGGATCACCTGCGCGGGCGGGGCAGGGACCGCGGATCTGGCCAGCTATCTGATCGAGCGCCATATTGGCTGGTCGGTGGCTCAGAAGGCCAGTCAGGTTCTGCTGTTCGACCGTCCCCGCGCCGGTGCCGACGCACAGCCCCATCCGCCCATGTCCGAGCGCGTTTCCGACCCTCGGGTCCAGCGCGCCCTTTTGTTGATGGAACAGAACCTTGCTGGTCCCTTGCCCATCGCACAGGTGGCGGGGCAGCTTGGCCTATCGACGCGCCAGTTTGAGCGCCTGTGCCACACGACCTTGGGCATGAGCCCGGCCTCGGCCTATCGCCGCCTTCGCCTACGCTACGCCCACTGGCTGATCGAGCATACCGACCGGTCCGTGACCGAGATCGCCCATGCGGCGGGCTTTGCCGACTGCGCGCACTTTTCGCGGCAGTTCAAAGAAAATTACGGATCATCCCCATCCGATCAGCGCCGCCGTCCGGTGGCGAACCCTGACAGCTCTGGATTGGCGTCCTTAAGGGTGTTTGGGTAGAGGAAGGTCCTCCTACCCCGGCTTTGCCGGTACTTCCCCCAGAGGGGGAAGATTAAGAGCTTGAAGATCTTCCCCCTCTGGGGGAAGTGGCGCGAAGGGCCTTGGGGGGCCTTGTTTTCAATCTCCCCTCCGTTTTCCCCGCGAAGGCGGCGCATTCGGTTGAGAGGCCAGTGGACTTAACCCCCTCACCCAACCCTCTCCCCCAAGGGGGCGAGGACTTATCGGTTCTTAGCCCTCTCCC
>CAISGS010000525.1 GCA_903884915.1 uncultured Caulobacteraceae bacterium
GCACGATGTCGGCCGGGCGCAATATGTCTCGGCCACCGACCAAGAGGCGCTGGACGCCTTCCAGCTTTGCTCACAGCTCGAAGGCATTATTCCGGCCCTAGAGCCCGCCCATGCGCTGGCCCGCGTCGGCGATGTGGCCAAGGAACTGGGCAAGGATGGCATCGTTTTGATGAATCTTTGCGGGCGCGGCGACAAGGATATTTTTACCGTGGCGGAAGCCCTGGGCAGCCGACTTTAAACCGAAAGAATGACCCGGATGCGCCAGAACCGAATCACTTCGCGCTTTGAAGCCCTCAAGCAAGAGGGCCGAGCAGGCCTGATCACCTATGTCATGGCCGGTGATCCGGACGTGGAAACCGCTTTTGAAATTCTCAAAGGTTTGCCCGCAGCCGGAGCCGATCTGATCGAATTGGGCTTTCCCTTTTCTGATCCCATGGCCGAGGGCCCACCGATCCAGCGCGCCGCTCTGCGCGCCCTGAAATCGGGAATGACCTTGCGGGGAACCTTGGATCTGGTCCGCCGTTTCCGCGTCAATGACCAGACCACGCCGATCATTTTGATGGGCTATACCAACCCGGTCCTGACCTATGGCTTTGGACCTTTTGCCGCTGATGCCGCCGCCGCCGGTGTCGATGGCCTGATCATCGTGGACAGCCCGCCTGAAGAGGCCGCAGAACTTTCTGATGCCCTTGATGTTGCAGGCATTTCTCTGATCCGCCTGACCGCTCCGACCACCGATGACAAGCGTCTAGAGACCGTCGTCAAGCGCACATCCGGCTTTGTCTATTACGTCTCGGTTGCCGGTGTGACCGGGGTCAAGGAGGCTGATGCCGCCACCGTCGCCCCCGCCGTCGCGCGGGTCCGCAAGGCCTCAAACCTGCCGGTTGCGGTTGGCTTTGGGATCAAGACGCCTGAACGTGCCGCAGCGGTGGCCCGGGTCGCCGATGCGGTCGTTGTCGGCTCGGCTCTGGTCGAAGAAATTGCCTCTGCGGCAGCGACCGATAGTTTAGCGGCACCGAAAGTTCTGGCATCTGTCGCCGCCTTGGCTAAAGCTGTACGCTTGGCAAGGCTTGACGTGAGCGTCACTTAAAGCTGAAAGTCCGGGCATGAGTATGGCTGAGACGAAAGACCCAGCGGGTTCCAATACCCCCCCGGTCGCCCCCTCCTCCGGCGGTAAGTCCGCGCGCGAGCGTGGCGGCTGGCTGGCGAAGATTGCCCCGGGCATCCGCAATCTGGTCACCAAGCGTGACACCCCAGAAAATCTTTGGGTCAAGTGTCCCGACACGGGTGAAATGATCTATCGCCCGGATCTGGAGGCCGCCCTTTGGGTGACCCCTGTAGGACGCCATATGCGCATCGGCCCCGCCCTGCGCTTTGCCTTCACCTTTGACGATGGCCAGTACGAAGAATTGCCTGCGCCGACCGCGCCGGACGATCCGCTGCACTTCTCCGATGGCAAATCCTATGTCGATCGCCTCGCCGCTGCCCGCAAAGCGACGGGTGAGCAGGATGCGATGGCCATTGCAACCGGCGAGATTGGCGGAACCCAGGCTGTGGTTCTGGTGCAAGACTTTGCCTTTATGGGCGGCTCTCTGGGCATGGCTGCGGGCGAGGGCTTCATCGCCGCCGCCCACGCCGCGCTGGAACGTCAGTGCCCTCTGGTCGCCTACACGGCGGCTGGTGGTGCACGCATGCAGGAAGGGGCCCTGTCCCTGATGCAGATGGCCCGCACGACCTTGGCGATCCAAGAGCTGAAAGAGGTGGGCCTGCCCTACATCGTCGTTCTGACCGACCCCACCACCGGCGGCGTCACCGCCTCCTATGCCATGCTGGGCGATGTCCATCTGGCCGAGCCGGGGGCCTTGATTGGCTTTGCCGGCCAACGGGTGATCGAACAGACCATTCGCGAGACCCTGCCACCCGGGTTCCAACGTTCGGAATATCTGGTCGAAAAGGGCATGGTCGATCGGGTCACACCGCGCAATGAATTGGCCGCTGTTCTGGGTTCAATCCTCAAGACCCTGATGATGGGCCGCGCGCGCCGCTAACCGCACGACACTAACCTCACGCTGGGGCGACCATGAGCGACCATCTTCGGCCCCATGACGCGGCGCTAGAGCGTCTGCGGGCGCTCCATCCTCTGCGCATTGACCTGTCGCTGGACCGGATGCTGCGGCTTTGTGCGGCGCTTGGCAATCCCCAAGACCATCTGCCGCCGGTCATCCATGTGGCCGGAACCAATGGCAAGGGCTCGACGGTCGCCACCTTGCGGGCTATTGCCGAGGCCGCTGGCCTGAAGGTCCATGTCTTCACCTCACCCCATCTGGTGCGCTTTGTAGAGCGGATCCGGCTCGCAGGCGACCTGATCAGCGAAGAGCATTTGGCACGGGTGCTGGAGCGGGTCGAAGCGGCCAACGCGGGCCTGCCCATCACCTTCTTTGAGATCACCACCGCCGCAGCCTTGGTCGCCTTTGCTGAGGTTCCCGCCGATCTTTGCATCATCGAGGTTGGGCTCGGCGGCGTGCTGGATGCCACCAATGTGGTTTCAAAGCCTGCGGTCTGCGTCATCACGCCGGTCGATATGGACCATCGCGAATTTCTGGGTGACACTATCGCGCTCATCGCTGCCGAGAAGGCCGGCATCTTGAAGCCCGGCGTTCCGGCCATCATTGCCCGGCAAAATGATGAGGCCATGGCGGTGATTGAACGGGTCGCCACCAAAACCCGCTCGCCCCTGACCGTCTTGGGCCAACAGGCCGACGGCTGGCGTGATCAGGGCCGGCTCTTGGTCCAGACCGAGACCGCCTTGCATGACCTGCCCCTGCCCTCGCTCTATGGGGCCCATCAGATCGACAATGCCGCCCTCGCCGTCCTCGCGATCTTGACCCTCAAGGACGTGCGGATCACCGAAGCCGCGCTGGCCAAGGGCGTGTCCAGCATCATCTGGCCCGCAAGGTTCCAGCGCCTGACCACCGGCCCCTTGGCGGAGCGGGCCGCGAAAGCGGGATCGGACCTTTGGCTGGATGGCGGCCACAATCCCCACGCCGCCCGCGCTCTGGCCAAGGCCTTAGGCGACCTTCATGCCCGCGATGGTCGGCCACTGGTCCTGATCTGCGGAATGTTGGGCAATAAGGATGCCGCGGGGTTCTTTGAGGCCTTTGCGATGCTGGCACCTAAGATCTTCACGGTCGGTTTCGATGCCGATGCCGCCGCCTCGCCGCAGACCTTGGCTCAAGTGGCCACTGACGCTGGCCTATCGGCCAAAGCCTGCACCGATATCCATCAGGCCCTTGGCCTTGCCCTCAGCGAGGGTTCACCCCGCGTGATGATCTGCGGCTCGCTCTATCTGGCCGGAGAGGTCTTGGGGCTTGATCCCAGCACCTGGCCGAACTGACACCCAACATCGACAGGCTTGGGCATTGGCGCGGACCATTCTATAGACTGCTTCCCATGAGTGAGCGTCACCCCCGTCGGCCCCAGCGGCCCATCGCCTATGTCTGCCTGATTATGCTGGTGGCCCTTGTCGCTATCGGCACGATGCGGCAATTAGGAAAATCCGCAGCCGTGAACCTCACTACCAATTTGGAAATGATCCGATGAACAGGCTTTCAATCCTCATGGTCGCTCTTGTGGCCGCCGCCGTGATCGGGGCTGGAGCCTATGTCTGGAACACAGATCTCAAGTGGCACCCCAAGACCATCACCAAACATCAGGCCGAGATCACCAAGATCGTCGAAAGCGCCGGTTGGGTATCCCCCGGCAAAACGGGTCCCACCCTCTATATGGTCGGCTTCCGGTCCTGCCCGGACTGTGTGCGCTTTAAGACCGAAGAGTTTCCCGGCCTCCATGCCGTGGGCGTCGATACGCGGGTGATCGAAGTGGCACGGGCCGAGGTCAATGGCGTGGCCAAATCGACCCCGATAGAGCGCGCCACCGTGGCCGAGCTTTGGACGAACCGCTCTTGGACCCTGTTTGAGGATTGGAACAAGGTTCCGGTCGAAGCCTGGACGGCGCCCGGCATCGTGCCTGCCGATGGTGACACAGGTCGCACCGCCGTGGTCGAGGCAGGCCGCAAGATGGTCGCTGACCTTCGCCCCCTCCTAAAAGACAATGGCGTGAACTTCGCCTATCCAACCCTGATCTGGTGGACCAAGGATGGCAAGATGAGAGCCTGCGCCTGTGAAAAGCGTGAGACCTACCGTTTCGTGCGGGCTGAACTGGGCGTCAAAGACCCGGCCCCTTAAGATTCCATGCAGGTTTCTCTTCAGACCGCCTATGCCCAGCGCCTCGAGGCCGGAACGATCCGCCTGGACGTCGCGCAACAGGCTGCCATTGAGACCCTGTCGAGGCTCGAGGGCGAACTCAAGGCGGCGCAAGAACCGCAGGGCTTTTCGCTGTTTCGCAAGTCAAAGGCTTTTGACGGCATCAAGGGTGTCTATCTTTGGGGCCCGGTCGGGCGGGGCAAGTCCATGCTCATGGACCTGTTCTTTGACACGGCCCCCATTCGTCGCAAGCGCCGCGCCCACTTCCACGCCTTCATGGCCGAGGTCCACGGTCTGATCGATCAATGGCGAAAGGGCACCCCCGCCGAGCGCAAGGCACGCTTTGGTCAGAACCGGGGCGATGATCCGATCGTACCGGTCGCCGACCTGATCGCCGCGCAGGCCCAGCTCCTGTGCTTTGATGAGCTACAGGTCACCGACATTGCCGACGCCATGATCTTGGGCCGTCTGTTCGAAGCCCTGTTCGCCAAGGGCGTGGTGCTGGTCGCGACCTCTAACCGCCCGCCGCTCGACCTCTATAAGGACGGCATCAACCGGCCGCTCTTTATCCCCTTCATCGATATGCTGGGCGCGCGGATGGAGATTATTGCGGTCCGGGGTCCGACCGACTTTAGGCTCGACCGGCTGAAGGGCGCGCAGGTCTATTTTTCGCCCCTGACCCCCGATCAGGCGCAAGGTTTTGACGCCCTCTGGTCCGATCTGACGGACGCGGCCCCAGAGACCGGCGCGACCTTGGAGGTTTTGGGTCGTCAAATTCGTCTGCCTCGAACCTGCGGCGGTTTTGTGCGCACATCCTTTGCCAGCCTCTGCGGCCAAGCCTTGGGCGCGCAGGACTATCTGGCGCTGGCGGCGCGGTTCCATACGGTGTTCTTAGACGACATTCCGCGCCTAGAGATTGCCCGTCGTAACGAGGCCAAGCGGTTCGTGACCCTGATCGACGCGCTCTATGAGGCCGGAACCAAGCTCATCGCCTTAGCTGACGCTGAACCCGACGACCTCTATCCCGCCGGTGACGGGGCCTTTGAGTTTGAGCGTACGGCCTCACGCCTGCACGAGATGCGGTCAGAAGCCTATTTGGATCGGGTGACGGACTAGGCGCGGTCCATCGCGTCAGCCCGGCAGGCGCAGTTCGAACATAGAGCCCTCAAGATCCGATTGAACCAAGCGCAGATCGCCGCCATGGGCCTGAGCCAACTCACGGGCGATTGCCAGACCAAGGCCGGTGCTGCCACTGCGGCCCGATCCGGCAAAGGGCTGGAACAGGCGCGGGCGCAGACGCTCGGGCACGCCGGGACCATTATCCACCAGTTGAACGACGAGCATGGTTCCATCTCGCTCAAAGCTGACACGGACCCTGCCGCCGCCGTCTGGCTTGGGGGCAGACTCAATGGCCTCTCGGGCGTTGCGTAGCAGATTGAGCAGGATGCGATGAAGCTGGTCGGGATCGGCCTGAACCTGATCGTCAGGGGTCAGGGCGGCCTCAAGCTCAACGCCGTCAGGTGACAGGCCTGCATCCTCGGCAGCAGCCTCCAGCGCCGCCTTGAGGGGCACAGCGACGGGCCTCGGCACCGCCTCTTGGGTCTTGCCATAGGCCAGCACATCGGTGGCCAAGGTCACAGCGCGGTCCAGCGCTCGCTCGAGGCGCGGCAGAGCCTGAGTGACGCTGGGATCACCCGATTGCGCCAAACGCTCAGAGGCGATCTGGGCGCTGGTCAGCATGTTGCGAAGATCGTGATTGATCTTGGCCACAGCCTCTCCCAAGGCCGCCAGCCGCGCCTTGGCCTGCAGAGCAGTACGGACATCGGTCTGCATCCGGTCAAGCTCAGCCTCCGCGCGGCCCACCTCATCGCGGCGACCGGACAGACCGACCTGCGCGCGCGGATCTTCAGGGTCCGCCCTAAACCGCTCCATGGCCCGCGTGATGCGCTGCATGGGCCGAACGAGGAAGGCGTTGAGCGACAGATAGACCAAGCCGCCAGCAAAGATCGAGGTGAAGAGGGTTACTGCCACAAGGCGCCACAGATAGGCAAAGAGCTCGTCGCGCAGCACCTTGTCCGGCGCGACGATCTCGACAAAGTCAGCCTGACGAAATTGCGGCGCAGCCACCACCCGGACCATCTGGTCTGGGCCGCCAAATAGGGTCTGGAACGGCGCGCTCAGCCAAGCGGCGGGATTGGGATCGCGCAGATCAACCAGATAGGGCGTGCGCTCCATGCGCGGTCCAGCCAGCAACAGACGCCGCAGCCCATCGCTCTGAACCGCCACGGAGACCACGCCCGCGCCCTCGAGCAACTGCTTCGAAAGGCCCTTGGACACCTTGCGGCCCGGCGCGCCATCGACTGCGGTCGAGGCCAGTTCCGCGAGCCTGACGCGCTCGGACAGCCACCGCTCCTCATAGGAGGCTAGCGACGGTGCCAAGATCAGCAATTGGGACAGAACCACGAACAGACAGGTGAGGATCAGCAGACGTGAAGACAGCCCCCCGGGCCAGAAGAACCGCCGGGCGTTTCGCGCGGGGCTGGTTACCCGCGCAGGCTTAAGGTCTGGAGCGGCATCCGCCATGCTCCCTAATTACTTCAAGCAAGCCGTTTGAGCAATGAAACCAAAAGGCGCGTGCGCGCGGAGAACAGAAGGGGCGTAAAATATTGCCCAGCCAGCCGCTTATTGATCTCTCCGCGCGTGGGATAGGGGGCGATGATCGAGGTCATGGCGGTCAGTTTGAGCTTAGACGTCATGGCCAAAACCCAAGGCTGGATCAGGTCCCCAGCCGCTGGACCAACGATCGCCGCGCCAAGCACCTGGCCCTTGGCCGACAGGATCAGCTTGCCCTTGCCGTCGGTCCGGCCCTCGGCCACAGCACGGTCATTGCCACTGAAATCGGCGGTGATGACCTGAATATCCGCGCCATGGACCGCGCGAGCTTGGGCTTCTGACAGGCCTACAGCGGCAATTTCTGGGTCCGTATAGGTCGCGCGGGGCACCATCAGGGCGGAGGCCTTGATCGGCTGCGCAAAGAGGGCCTTGCGAATGATCAGGCCCGCATGGGCCCCGGCAGTGTGGGTAAATCCGCCCTGCCCGCTGACATCACCAATGGCAAAGACCCGGCGATTGGTGGTCAGGAGTTGATCATCCGTCAGGATCGATCCGCGCTCATCCAGCCCAATACCAGCCAGCGAGAGGTCCAGTCCCTCAACGTTCGGTGCCCGGCCCGTGGCGACGAGCAGATGACTACCTTCAAGCCGGGTTTCTTGATCACCCTGTCGAAGGGTGACCGAAACGCCGTCAGCCGTGGCAGCCACTGCCGTGGCCTTGGCCCCTTCGCGCAGGTCCACCCCGTCGGCGCGCACGGCCTCGATAACAATGGCGGCGAGATCGGCATCCTCGCGCGGCAGGGCGCGGTCGGCTTCTAGGACCGTGACCTTGGTGCCCAGACGCGCAAAGGCTTGCCCTAGTTCCAGACCGATTGGGCCCGCACCCAGAATGATCAGATGGCTGGGCTGCGTGGTCAGGTCAAACAGGGTCTCGTTTGTTAAGTAGGGCGTGGTCTCCAGCCCGGGGATCGGCGGCAGCTTGGGTCGTGAGCCCGTGGCAATCACGATCTTGCGGGCCCTGACCCGGACATCACCGCCCTGAACCGAGTCTTCACCCACAAACCGTGCCGTTTCTCGCACGACGGTACAGCCAAGGCCTTCGAAGCGCTCTTGGCTATCATGCGGCGCGATGGTGGCGATGGCCCGGTGGACATGAGCCATGACGGCGGCAAAATCGATCTGAGGCTCAGCTCCAGCGCCAATGCCGAGGTTCCCCGGCGAGCGCAGGGTATGGGCAACCTTAGCCGCTGCGATCAGCGCCTTGGAGGGGACGCAGCCATAGTTCAGGCAGTCGCCGCCCATCTCGCCCTTTTCAAAAAGAACGGTCTTGAGACCCAGCTGCGCCGCGCCAGAGGCGACGGACAGCCCGCCAGATCCTGCGCCGATGACGACGATATCGGCATGGATGGTTCGGCTCATACGGCGTCTCCCGATTTGCGGAACCGGCGCAGCACCACCGGCAGCAGTGACAACAGACCAAGACCGACCAAGGGCAAGAGCACATGGGGCTCAAAGATCACCCGCAGGTTCGGTTCTTGTCCGGAGGCAAAGACCTCGCCCAGACCAGAGCCCAAGCCCGCATAGACGAGCGAGCCAGGAAGGATGCCCAGCACCGTAGCCGACAGGAAGGTCCGAAGCGGAATATCCACAAATCCCGCCGCCAGATTGACCAACCAAAACGGCATAACCGGGATCAGGCGAAGGGTCAGGATGTAGGAAAAGGCATCGCGCCGGACCCCCTCTTCGATCTTGGAGATGGTCGATCCCGCCTTACCGCGCAGACTATCGCCCACGGCCGAGCGGCAGACCAAGAAGATCACCGCCGCGCCCATGCTCGCGCCGCTTGCTGCCGCGACCGCTCCTAGCCAAGGACCGAACAGGAACCCGCCGCTGAGGGTCATGACCAGAGCCCCCGGCAGCGAGAGGCTGACCACGGCAATATAGATGAGGATATAGAGGCCAAAACTGAGGACCGGATGCAGGGCCACGAACCCCTGCAATTGATCCCTTCGCGCCTTAAGCTCGACCAGACTCAGATGGTCAGCGACGCCGCTGGCAATGACCGCCGCAACGGCCAAGGCAATCACAATCAGCGGGCCAAATCTCTTGATCCATTTCATGCCCGTTATCCTTTTTGGCCATCACAGCGCTGAATAGCGTTTGAGTGCTGCCCGCGCCATATTAAAATGAGGGATGTCTCATTTTTAGTTCTGCCCAACCGCCTGCGCCACGCTGGTAAAGCCGTCTGCCTTCAGACGCGCGGCCAAGTCACGCTTGATCGTGGTGATCAGGCCAGGACCCGAATAGGCCATGGCCGAATAGATTTGGACCGCGCAGGCCCCGGCTTTGATCTTAGCATAGGCATCGGCACCAGAAACAATGCCGCCCGCGCCGATCAGAGATGTCCGCCCCGCCGCGACCTCGTGGAACCGGCGCAGCATCTGGGTCGATAGCGACATCAAGGGCGCGCCGGACAGTCCGCCGGTCTCCGCCTTCCAGATCGACCGCAAACTGTCAGGCCGCGAAATGGTGGTGTTGCTGACAATGATGCCATTGAGGCCGTGGGTCAGCACAGATTCAACAATGCTCTCGACCTCGCCCTCTTCCAGATCCGGCGCGACCTTGAGCAGGACTGGCACATCGCTGGAGTTGGCGATTAAGGCCGTGCGCGCCTGCGCCAACCGGCCAAGCAACTCGTCCAGCGCCGCCTTGGTCTGCAAGGCCCTCAATCCCGGCGTATTGGGCGACGAAATATTGACCGTGAAATAGTCGGCCAAGCCCCAAAGCCGCTCGAGACCCGTCACATAGTCACCGATCCGGTCGCCACTGTCCTTATTGGCCCCAATATTGGCCCCGACGATCCCGGCCGTCTTGGGACGCACCGACAGGCGCTGAGCAAAGGGCTCAAGACCGCCATTGTTAAAGCCCATCCGGTTGATGACGGCCTTGTCTTGGGTCAGACGAAACAGCCTTGGGCGCGGATTGCCGGCTTGGGCCAAGGGGGTCACGGTCCCGCATTCGACAAAGCCAAAGCCCGCCCGCAGCATGGCCACCGGGGCCTCGGCATTCTTATCAAACCCTGCAGCCAGACCGACCGCGTTGGGCAGGGCCAGAGTCCCGATCTGGGTGGCCAGCACGGGGTCGTCACGGGTCATCTGCTGAGGACCAAGGCCTGCTGCCAGCGCGCGGATGGTGAGGTTATGCGCATCCTCAGGATCGAGCAGGTGCAGCGCCTTGGCCCCTAGGTCATGAACAAGGCTCATCAGGCCAGGTCTCCCATCATTGGCACGCCGTCACTATCGAGATCAACGGGCCAAGCCCTCAGAACCGCCTCAACGGGCAAAGGCCTGTAGAGATGAGGAAACAGGTCCCCGCCCCTCGATGGCTCCCAGATGAGCGACGCCTGCAAATCCGCCGACAGGTCATCGGTTTCAATCGCCAGAACCATCAGATCGCTCTGACCGGAAAAATACCGCCGCGCCGTCTCCTGCGCCTGAGCGCCGGTCGAAAAATGAATATAGCCGTCGGCCAGATCCACAGCCGAGCCGGTGAAGGCCCCTGCGGCTTGGGCCTTTTGCCACTCAGCCTGCGACAGGAGCTTGTAGATCAAGCTCATTCGCCGCCCGCTCCGCCGCCATGGGCCTTAGGTGTGAAAAAGCCGTCATAGGATGGCCGACCGGCGACATCGAACGCGAAGACA
>CAISGS010000526.1 GCA_903884915.1 uncultured Caulobacteraceae bacterium
CCAGATGGCCGACGGGTACGAGGCTGACCCGGTTGCCGTCGGGGTCGGTCAGAGCCGTCGGCGCCGTCAAGCCTTGGCGGGCGATCAGCAGTTCACGATAGCCGCTCGGCGGGGTTTGGGGCAGGGGATCTGCCAGATGGTTGATCTTCAAGACCGACCCCATCAGGTCGTGCCGATGCTGATCCATCCCGCGCCGCACCTTCAACAGGTGATCAAAGGGCACCTCGGCCTCGCCCTGCCAGAAGGCCAACATGGGCTCCAGATTGTTCGTGGCGAGGCCGATATCGAACTTGGGCTTGGCAAGCTTCATGGTCGGTGGTCCTACGCTCGGGTGCGCCTAGCCGTAGGCCAGCAGCACGTCGTCTAGGGCATGTTCCAGATCGGCCACGGTCGAGCAGTGGGTTAGGCTGGAGCAGAAGGGCTTATATTGCAGCAGGGCGCTGTCGCCCGATCCCCAGCTGGCGGGATGTTCGGGGCAGAGCCAGATGACGCGCTTGGCCTTGGCGGCAATGTCTTGGAAGATGCCCATGGCCGGATCGCCATTATTGTTACGGCCATCCCCGAGGATCAGCACAGTCGTGCGCTTATCGATGGTGCTGTCATATTGGCGGCTCAGATCGGTGAAGGCGCGGCCATAGTCGGTGCTGCCATTGCCAACCTCGCGCAGGATCTTGTCCATGGCCGCATCAAAGGGCAGGGATTCAAGGTCGTGGTTCACATCGACCAGATGGCTGGAAAAGCAGAAGGTCTCTAGGTCCGTGACCTTCTCGCGCAGGGCATAGAGCACCAGCAGCAGGAAGCGCACATAGCGGGCGACCGAGCCGGACACGTCACAGATGGTGACGATCTTAGGCTTGTCCTTACGCTTGGTCTTCCAGATCACATCAAAGGGCACACCGTCATTGCCCGCATTGGCGCGCAGAGTGCGGCGCAGGTCGAGCTGGCCACGATTGCGCACCTTGCGGCGGCGGGCATGTTTGGCGGCCAGTTTCTTGGCCATCTTGGCGATGATGGGTTTCATCCGCTCCATATCGCTCTTGGTCAGGGCACCAAGAGAGCGGTCCATCATCACCTCGTTCATGAAGGCTTCGCTGGCCGAGCGGCCAAAGACCTCGAACCGGGCTTCGACATAGGCGCGGGCATTGCGCATCAGGGTGCTGCGGGCCTCGATCAGGGCTTCGGCGCGGGCCGTGCCCTCTTCGGTCCGTTCGTCCAACGCGGCCATCAACTGCTTGTCGAGCTTTTCGGCGCCGAGCTCTTCAAGCATCCGGCGAACGAAATAGGGCACCTGGGTGGCAAAGCGGATCTGATCGACATCGGCGCGGGCACCGGCCTGAGCCATGGCCATCGCCATGCGGGTCGCATCGCCCGACTGAGCCAGTTCGAGCAGGTCTAGCGGCGCATCCTCGCCTGCTTCTCCGGTCTTGTCCTGACCACTGCCGCCGCGTTGGCCGGAGCCGGGCTGTTTTTGACCATTGGACGGTTGGCCGTTGGACTCTTGACCTTCGGAGTCAGACTCCGATCCGTCAGAGGCGCTGTCGCTGTCTTCTTGATCCTCGCCCTCGCTTTGGGTCTGACGAGGCGGCTTGGTCTCGGCATAGCTGAAATAGAGGTCGAACAGGCGGTCATGCAGGACCTCTTCCTCCTGCGACTTGGCCAGAACGGCGGCCAGAGACATTTTCAGCAGCCCACGGTCCTGATAGCCGACAAGCTCCAGCGCCCGCGCCGCATCAATGGCTTCGGTCGTCGAAACGCCAGCGCCTGCGGTGCGCAGGGCCCGGATATAGTTGGTGAGCGTGCGCTCCATCAGGCCGATTCAGCCTGCTCGGTCAGGACCTTGCGCACCAGCTGATCGACTTGGCTGTTGACCTCAGCAATATCGGTCTGGCGCTTGAGGATCACGTTCAGCGTGTTGCGGACCATGACCGGATCAAGGCTGTCGGCATGGAGCAGCAGCAAGGTCTTGGCCCAGTCGATGGTCTCGCTGATCGAAGGCAGCTTGCGGATATTCTCGTCACGCACCAGTTGGATGAAGGCTACCAGTTGCGCCAGCAGTCGCTCGGAAATGTCCGGCACGCGTGAGCGCACGATCCGGGCCTCAAGGTCTGCATTGGGGAAGTCGATATGCAGGTGCAGACAGCGGCGCTTGAGCGCGTCGCCCAACTCGCGGGTATTGTTCGAGGTCAAGATCACCAGGGGCGGTACGATGGCCTCGATGGTGCCGATTTCGGGCACGGTGACCTGATAGTCGGACAGGACTTCGAGCAGTAAGGCCTCAAACTCTTCGTCGGACTTATCGATCTCGTCGATCAACAGGACCGAGCCGCCAGCCTGTTCCATCGCCTTCAACAGGGGGCGAGGCTCGAGGAATTCGCGCGAGAAAAACAGGTCTTGGAAGCCGGCGAGCTTCTTGAAGGACTCGTCCAGACCGTCGGCATCGCCGATCAGGTGGTGGATCTTTTCCTTGAGGATCTGGGTGTAGAGCAGTTGCTTGCCATATTTCCACTCATAGAGCGCCTTGCTCTCGTCGAGGCCCTCATAGCACTGCATCCGCAGGAGCGGGAACTCCATGGACTGGGCAAGGGACCTCGCCAGATCGGTCTTTCCGACGCCAGCAGGCCCTTCGATCAAGATCGGTTTGCGCAGATGGTGGGCCAGATAGACGGCGGTGGAGATCGACGCTGTGGAGATATAGCCGACGGACGCAAGGCGCGCGCTGACCGTATCGGCGGACTCAAAACCCGCAAACTCAAGACCCGTATGTGTCACTTAGAAACTATCCCGTTTTAGATCGGATCATGCGTGCCCTTGCTGTCCCGCAGGAGGGGAGGGCCGCGCCTAGAAAAAGGCCGCCCGAGCGATGGTGCCCGGGCGGCCAGCTTTTCAAGCCTAGTTGCGCCAGACGACGCCGGAGGTGGAGTCTTCGTCTCCGCCTTCGTACTGGCGGATCTCGTTACGACCGACCACCAGGTGGTGGACCTCGTCCGGACCGTCAGCGATGCGCAAGGTGCGCTGGCCTGCATACATGCGCGACAGAGGTGTCCACTGTGACACGCCGGTTGCGCCGTGCATCTGCATGGCTTGGTCGATGATCTGGCAAACCCGCTCAGGGACCATGGCCTTGACCATGTGGACCCAGATGCGCGCTTCACGATTGCCGAGTACGTCCATGGCCTTAGCGGCCTTGAGGACCATCAGACGCATGGCTTCGATGTCGATGCGCGCGCGGGAGATGATCTCGACGTTGCCGCCCAGATAGGCCAGCTTGCGACCGAAGGCTTCACGCGACACGCCGCGCTGAACCATCAGGTCCAGAGCCCGTTCGGCTTGACCGATGGAGCGCATGCAGTGGTGGATACGGCCAGGGCCAAGGCGCAGTTGCGAGATCTCGAAGCCGCGGCCTTCGCCGAGCAACATGTTCTCTTTGGGCACGCGCACATTGTCGAACAGGATGTGCATGTGGCCGTGCGGCGCATCGTCTTCACCAAACACGTGCATGGGGCCGAGGATCTTCACGCCCGGGGTGTCGATGGGCACGAGGATCTGCGACTGCTGCTTGTGCGGGGCGGCGTCAGGGCTGGTCTTGACCATGGTGATCATGATCTTACAGCGCGGATCGCCTGCACCAGAGATGTAGAACTTCTCGCCGTTCATGACCCATTCGTCGCCTTCGAGGACGGCGGTCATGCCGACATTCTTAGCGTCCGAAGAGGCGCGGTTTGGCTCGGTCATGGCGAAGGCCGAACGGATTTCACCGCTCAGCAGAGGCTTCAGCCACTTTTCCTTTTGGGCTGGCGTGCCGACCCGTTCCAACACTTCCATGTTGCCGGTGTCTGGCGCCGAGCAGTTCATGGTCTCGGAGGCCAGCGAGTTCTTGCCCAACTCAACGGCGATATAGGCATAGTCGAGGTTCTTTAGGCCTTCACCGGTTTCGGCGTCAGGCAGGAAGAAGTTCCACAGGCCCTCGGCCTTGGCCTTGTCCTTGGCCGCTTCCAGCACTTCGAGCTGGCCAGGCGCATAGCTCCAGCGATCAGCGCGGCCTTCACCCAAGCGGTGAAACTCAACCGACATCGGCTCGACTGTTTCAGCGATGAAGCGCTTCACATGTTCCAACAGAGGAACAGCGGCTTCGGAAATTCTCAGATCGTTCAGATCGTCGTTAGGATTGAAACCAAAGGCCGTCCCGGCCCGTCCAAGAGGTTTGTTCACTGCTTTGTTCCTTTTTCCATCACCTGCGTCGGACTTTAAAACAGACGTTTGAACTACGCTAGCCAGAACCCGTCCCACACGGCCTGTTTCTTTGCCGCACCTCCGACGTCTCGCCCTGTCGTGGGGATCCTGGTCTTGGGGATCCCGGTCTTGGCGATAAGGGAGCGCGACATTTCAAAAATAGCTCATACTATTATTTATGGCCGAACAGACTCGGTGGTGAAATTGGCATCGGGAGCCTGTCTTGGTTCGTCTACGCGTCATTGATCTAGAAACCACAGGCACCGAGCCGCCAGCCGAAATCATCGAATTTGGCCGCGCTGATCTGGTGGCCGAGGGCGGCAGCTACAGCGTTGAGCGGGCGATGGCGCGGCTCTATCGGCCTTTACATGGCATCCCGCCCGAGACCATGGCGGTGCACCACATCACCGAGGACGACTTTCCGCCCGAAACGCCGGTCTGCACGGAGCAATTGCTTCGTAAGGCGATATGGGGTGGTGAGATCCCTGATGTGCTGGTCGCCCATAATAGCGCCTTCGAGCAGCAGTTTATCACGACGGCTATTACCGACGCTCTGCCGTGGATCTGTACCTATAAGGTCGCCCTGAGGATCTGGCCCGACGCGCCGCGCCATACCAATCAGGTTCTGCGCTATTGGCTGGGCCTGAAGCTTCCGGCCGAACAGGCCATGCCGCCGCACCGGGCGGGACCCGATGCGTGGGTAACGGCTAACCTGCTCGCCGCCATGATGCCGCTGGCCTCGGTCGAGGACATGATCGCTTGGACCCTCGAGCCAAAGCTGATGCCGAACATCCCCTTTGGCAAACATCGCGGCATGGCCTGGGCTGAGGCGCCGCAAGACTATTTGAACTGGATGGCGCGCCAAACCGACATGGATCAGGACGCTATCTGGAACGCCAAAAGAGAATTGGCGCGGCGAGCGGGCTAATCTATGCCCTCAAGGGATGGTCAAGGGGCGGACTTGCCAAAGTCGTATTTGTTCCATCTAAGCGGCGCGTCTATTCTCTTGGCTCTGCGTCTCAACACCCTAAGGTCAAAAACTGCGTAGCTTTTGCGGCGCATATGTCTTCCAGCAGGATCTTTTCATGAAAACTCACGCGCGTGCGGTCGTCATTGGCGGCGGAGTCGTCGGTGTCAGCACCCTTTATCATCTGGCCAAGCTGGGCTGGAGCGACGTGGTCCTGATCGAACGCAAGGAACTGACCTCTGGCTCGACCTGGCACGCGGCGGGCCTGCTGCCCCTGTTTAATCTGAGCTACTCGGTTGGCCAGATGCACAAATATTCCGTGGGATTTTACCCCACGCTTGAAGCCGAGACCGATCTGAAGGTCGGCTTTAGCAATGTCAGCAACATCCGTCTGGCCCGGACCAAGGACCGGATGGACGAGTACAGATATTATGCCGGCGTGGCCAAGACCATCGGTGTGGATGTCAAGTTCCTGACCCCGGATGAGGTCAAGGACATCTGGCCCCTGTGCGAGACCGACGACCTGCTCGGCGCGATCCAGCATCCCGCCGACGGCTATATTCAGCCCGCCGACCTGACCCAGGCCTTGGCGCGCGGAGCCCGTGATCGCGGCGCGACCATCTATCGCCAGACCACGGTGACCGGCATTGTTCAACAGGCCAATGGCGAATGGCTGGTCCAGACCGATCAGGGCGACATCACCTGCGAGCATGTCATTTCGGCCACCGGCAACTTTGCCCGCCGCACGGGCGCGATGGTTGGCCTCGATATTCCGGTCATTCCGGTCGAGCACCAATATATTGTCACTGAAGCTCACCCCGCCATTCAGGCCCGCAAGGCCGCTGGTCTGCCCGAGATGGGCGTTCTGCGCGAGAGCGACAGTTCTTGGTACATGCGCGAGGAGGCGGGCGGCCTTCTGCTTGGCCCCTACGAGGTCGGCGCGCCGGTCTGTTATGTCGATGGACCCGATCCACAGTCGGAATATGAGCTGTTCCAAGAGGACCTCGACCGTCTGGCCCCCCATATTGAAACCGCCATCACCCGCGTTCCGGCCTTTGGCGAGGTCGGCGTCAAGCGCGTCTATAATGGCGCTATTGCCTATACGCCCGATGGCAGCCCCATTGTCGGTCCAGCCTGGGGTCTGAAGAACTTCTGGCTGAATGAAGGCCATAGCTTTGGCGTCACCGCTGCGGGCGGGGCGGGCTGGCAACTGGCGCACTGGATCGTCGATGGCGAGCCGACCATCGACATGATGGGCGTCGATCCGCGCCGCTTTGGCCCCTATGCCGGTCAAGGCTATCTGACTGAAAAGAACGAAGAGGCCTATGCCAAGGTCTTTACGCCGCACTATCCCGATGAAGAGCGCACCGCCGCGCGCGGTCTGCGCCGCACGCCTTGCTATGACCGGATGAAGGCTCTGGGCGCGGTGTTTGGCTCAATCTATGGCTGGGAGCGTCCTAACTGGTTCGCGCCAAAGGGTTATGCCTTGACCGAGGCCGATCTCGACAAGCCCGATGTGCTGCTCAACGAGAACCACCCCGAACAGGTGGATGGCGAGCCAATCCGCGAAAAGTGGAGCTTCCGTCGCTCGAACTATTTCGAACATGTCGGGGCCGAATGCCGCCATGTCACCTCTAAGGTCGGCCTTCAGGACATGAGCGCCTTTGCCAAGTTCGAGGTCTCTGGCCCCGGTGCTGAGGCGTGGCTCGATGGCCTGTTCACCAATAAGGTGCCTTCCGTCGTCGGCAAGGTCAGCCTTACCTATCTCTTGACCGCCAAGGGCGGCGTGCGGGCTGAATTTACCGTCTTTAAGGAGGCTCCGCAGCGTTTCTATCTGGTCTCGGCTGGGGCGCTGGAGCGTCACGACTATGACTATCTGATCAAGGCCCTTCCGCTCGACGGCTCGGTACGGATCGAAAAGGTCACGACGGCGCACGGCGTGCTGGTTCTGGCCGGTCCCCTGTCGCGCGCGGTCCTCAGCAAGGTGACCAAGACCGACCTGTCCAACGAAGCCTTCCCTTGGCTGACCGGCAAGACCATCGATATCGGGGCAGCAATGGTGAAGGCCCTGCGCGTCAATTTCGTCGGCGAGCTGGGCTGGGAAATCCACCATCCGATCGAGATGCAGAACTATATCTTCGACCTGTTGATGGAAGCGGGTGCAGAGTTCGACATCAAGCCGTTCGGTATCCGGACCATGGATTCCATGCGTCTTGAAAAGTCCTACAAGCTGATCCCCCGCGAACTTTCGATTGAATATTGCGCCTATGAGTCGGGCCTAAGCCGCTTCATCTCGCTCAAGAAGCCCGGTTTCTTCGGCAAGGAAGCCCTCTTGGCTTGGCGCGAACGCGGCTTTGCCAACAGGGCGGTGACGCTGGAGGTGCATGGGGTCACGGATGCTGATGCACGCGGGTCGGAGCCTCTCTATCTGGGTGACGCGCTGATCGGACGGGCGACCTCTGGGGGCTACGGCTGGCGGGTCAACAAGTCCCTGGCTCTGGCCATGGTTCGCCCTGACCTGGCCGAGATCGGCACGGAGTTGGAAATTGTGATCTTGGGTGAGCGCCACAAGGCCACGGTCATCGCCGATTCGCCCTTCGACCCCGAAAACAACGCCCTTCGCGGGGTTAAGGAATAAGGCCCTCACCCAACCCTCTC
>CAISGS010000527.1 GCA_903884915.1 uncultured Caulobacteraceae bacterium
CCGCAATGTCCCGATCATCATGCTGACGGCGCGCGGCGAGGAGACCGACCGGATCCGGGGTCTGGATACGGGCGCTGACGACTATATTGTGAAGCCCTTCTCGATGATCGAGTTGACGGCTCGGATCAGGGCGGTACTGCGCCGCATCCGGCCGGGCCTTGCCGAAGATCGCACGCGTCAAGGCGACCTGACCATTGACCGCGTCTCTCACCGGGTGAAGCGCGAGGGCCGCGAAATCCACCTCGGCCCCACCGAGTTTCGTCTGCTAGACTATTTCATGCAGCATCCCGGCCGCGTCTTTAGCCGTGAACAACTGCTCGATGCGGTCTGGGGCTCTGATGTCTATGTCGAGGCCCGCACTGTCGACGTCCATGTCGGACGCCTACGCAAGGCGCTCAATCTCGACACTGAAATCGACCCGATTCGCACCGTTCGCTCTGCGGGCTATGCGCTGGATGTGGATAGCTAGAAGCCCTCTAAATCTGCCCCCTCTGGGGGAAGTACCGGCAAAGTCGGGGTTAGGGGCTTCATCCCCTTACGCACCCCGTGTTCCCCGCGAAGGCGGGGATCCAGACGAGGGCCAACTATCGGTCCGCTCTAGACGCTTCTGGGTCCCCGCCTGCGCGGGGAAAACGGAAAATGGAAACAAGGCCCCCTTCGTCGCTTCGCGCCACTTCCCCCAGAGGGGGAAGATCATCAGCTCTAAATCATCTCCCTTAGGTGGAAGTACCGGCGAAGCCGGGGTAGGGGGTTAGATCCACTCACCCAGAGTCTAATCCTAAATATAGCGCCTCAACGACCGGGCAAGTTCAGACGGGCCGTTGCGGACCTTCTTTTGCTGGGGCTGATAGGCCACCCGGGCATGTTCGCCGCAATAGGGGCCGTCCGACGAGCGACGGCCACAGAAGCTAAAGCTTTCTGTTGCAGGATCGCCAATCGGCCATTTGCACATGTGAGCGCCAAGGGTCAGAACCGTGGCCGAGCCAGGCTCTTCATTATAGATCGCTGGCGCGCTGTAGGTCGGGGCTTGAGCGGTAGCGGTTGTCGGTTGTGACACAGGCTCCGCGCGGCGCACGGGAGCCGAGGGTGCTGCGGCGGCTGGGCGAGCAGGGCGAGGCGCCTTGAACACCGTGCGCGCCGGTTGCGAAGGGGCCGCACGGCCTGACAGGCCAAGACGGTGAACCTTGCCGATGACGGCATTACGGGTGACCCCGCCCAATTGCTTGGCGATCTGGCTTGCGCTCAGACCGTCCAGCCAGAGTTTCTTCAGCAATTCGACTCGTTCATCAGTCCAGCTCATATTGCCTCCGCCCACCTGGGTCCTATCAGCTTCTCCCACCCCCGCCGGGTTCGGAACACTGAGTCTAAATCTTGTGTACGCCCTTGCCCCGCGAGGAGCCTCACTACCAGATATCGTAAACGAAAGATTAAGAGACACAATAGGCGCCCGTGCGTCTGTCCACAGGATCAACATATAGAGGGCTCAGATTGATGGGGATGAATTCCCATGTGCTGGCAACTTGCG
>CAISGS010000528.1 GCA_903884915.1 uncultured Caulobacteraceae bacterium
CCATGGCCGCTTGGTCATGTGGAACCCGCCCTATCAAAGCTTCTTCAAGATTGATCCGAGCTTCCTGATCCCCGGCGCGGCCCGCGACGGGATCAACCGTATCGTCATGATGAACATTGCCCGCGAGCACCCTGCCGATGAGACCCGCCCCGGTGAGCGGATCATCGAAATGGTCGGTGGACGTTGGCTTAGTCTATCGGAACGCCGCACCTCAGACGGCGGGCTGGTCCTGACCGCCTCGGACATCACCGCCCTCAAGGCCCGCGACGCCACCCATGACCATAAGGAATTGGCGCTGCAGCAGGCGGTTGATGAGCTGGAAATGGGCAAGCAGCAACTGACCGAGCTGGCCGAGAAATATTCCATCGAAAAGGTTCGGGCTGAAAGCGCCAATCGGTCCAAGAGCGAGTTCTTGGCCAATATGAGCCATGAGCTGCGCACACCCCTGAACGCCATTAACGGCTTCTCAGAGATCTTGGCGGGAGAGATGTTCGGCCCTCTCGGTGACCGGCGCTATAAGGAATATTCACAAGATATTCTCAGTTCTGGCCAACATCTCTTGGCCCTGATCAACGATATTCTCGACATGTCGAAGATCGAAGCGGGCAAGATGAGCCTGAAGCGTGAGCCGATCCATATCGAAGATGTCGTCGAGGACGCCATCCGCCTAATGCGCAATCGTGCTGAAGCGGTAGGACTGACCCTATCGGTCAAGCTGTCAGACCTGCCGGAGGCCGATGCCGACTATCGGGCGATTAAGCAGGTTCTGCTGAACCTTCTGTCCAACGCCATCAAGTTCACACCGCGCGGTGGCAAGATCGCGGTCAGCGCGACGGTGATTGAACAGTCAAGCTTTAGCGGCGTGCCGTCGGAACAGAGGGTTCGCATCAGCGTCTCGGACACCGGCATTGGCATTGCTAAGGATGACCTGCTGCGGCTGGCCCAGCCCTTCGAACAGATCGAGAGCCAACTGTCCAAGTCACAGCCCGGAACTGGCCTAGGGCTGGCCCTGACCAAGTCTCTGGTCGAGTTGCATGACGGCGTCCTGACTATGGACAGCCAGCCCGGCCAAGGCACGACGGTCAGCTTCACCTTGCCGGTGGTTCAATCCCTGCCCGGCAAGGCCAGCCATTACGCCGCTGAATAGGTCTAGAAGGGCCAGGCTTTGGATTTGCGGCTGTAGCTCAGATAGCCGACATTGGCCCCCAAGCGCAGACCCACGCCCGCCCGGATCGGGGCCAGCGTGATGTCATCAGCGCGCTGATAGTTCACACCCATGCCTCCAATCAAATAGGCCGAGCCATCCACGCCGGGGAAGCGGCGATAGATCATGTCGGGATATTGCAGATTATAGACAAGGGTGAAGACCCGGCTGGCATTGCCACCCAAATCCCAACCGATCGAAGGCCCCTGCCAAGCGACAGGCTGCGGCTCACGGCCCTTCATATAGAGCAGGCCCCGGCCATAGCGCAGACCAAAGCCGATTGCGCCTGAGCCCTCTTCGCCAGCAATATAGCCTGTTGGTTGACCATTTTCCTTAAAGGTCCGCTCGATCACGGCACCCGCGCTCTCGGCGGTCACACCCATATAGTCCGAGAGGGTATTGACCAGTTCCCCAGCCTGATAGGTCTGGGTCGACTTATAGTTCGGCTTGGGGTCAGGGGTTGGCATGACCGTCGGGTCAGTTTGGTCTGCAGCCAGCGCCGGATTGGCGCTCAACATGCTGACCGTTGCCAAACCAGCCAAGATCAAAGCGCGGCGGTCCATGATCGTCTTCCTATGGTTGCCTGTGGTGCAGATGAAACCTCTCACACCAATTAGGCTTGTTTGCGGCGGGTTTCGTTAATGGCAGGTTAAGCATCTTGACCGCGTTGAATGCACGCAGGGACTCTCGCCAGTGGCCCCGAATATGCTAGAGGCTGGCACCATGACCACAACGCCCCTGTCCCATATCCGCAACTTCTCCATCGTCGCCCACATCGACCATGGGAAATCGACCCTATCCGACCGCCTTATTCAGGAAACGGGAGGCCTCACCGCCCGTGAAATGAAGGAGCAGGTCCTCGATTCGATGGATATCGAGCGCGAGCGCGGCATCACCATCAAGGCCCAAACCGTTCGGCTGAACTACCGCGCCGACAATGGCGAGGACTATGTCCTGAACCTGATGGACACGCCGGGCCATGTTGACTTTGCCTATGAGGTCTCACGCTGCCTAGCCGCCTGTGAAGGCTCGATCCTGGTGGTCGATGCCAGCCAAGGCGTTGAGGCCCAGACCCTAGCCAATGTCTATCAGGCCATCGACAATAATCACGAAATCGTGCCGGTCCTCAACAAGATCGACCTGCCCGCCGCAGAACCCGAACGGATCCGCGCCCAGATCGAAGATGTGATCGGCATTGACGCCTCCGACGCGGTGCTGTGCTCAGCCAAGAGTGGCATCGGCATTCATGATGTGCTTGAGGCCGTGGTCCACCGTCTGCCTGCGCCCAAGGGTGACATCGACGCGCCGCTCAAGGCCCTGCTGGTTGATGCTTGGTACGATCCCTATCTGGGCGTCGTGGTGCTGGTTCGCGTCTTTGACGGCGCGATGAAGCGCGGCCAGAAGGTCAAGATGATGCAGACCGGGGCCGTCTATACGCTGGAAAAACTCGGCGTGTTCCAGCCCAAGGCCACCGATGTCGATAGTCTGAGCGCAGGTGAGGTCGGTTTCTTCACCGCCTCGATCAAGGAGGTCGCTGACGCTGCCGTCGGCGCGACCATCACCGATGACCGCCGCCAGACCACCTCGCCCCTGATCGGGTTCAAGGAGGTTCAACCCGTCGTGTTCTGCGGCCTGTTCCCCGTGGACGCGGCTGACTTTGAAGATCTGCGCGCCGCCGTAGGCCGTCTGCGCCTGAACGATGCCAGCTTCACCTATGAGATGGAGACCTCGGCCGCTCTCGGCTTTGGCTTCCGCTGCGGGTTCTTGGGGCTGCTTCACCTCGAGATCATTCAGGAGCGTCTGCAACGCGAGTTCAATCTCGACCTAATCGCGACCGCCCCCAGCGTGATCTACAAGATCGGCATGAACAATGGCGATGTGATCGAACTGCACAATCCCGCCGACATGCCTGATCCCGTCAAGATCGACACCATCTCCGAGCCTTGGATCAAGGCGACCATCTTTACGCCTGATGAATATCTCGGTGCTGTGATCAAGCTGTGCCAAGACCGGCGTGGCCAACAGCGCGAGCTGTCCTATGTCGGGACGCGTGCCATGGTGGTCTATGACCTGCCGCTCAATGAGGTCGTGTTCGACTTCTATGACCGGCTCAAATCCATTTCGAAGGGCTATGCTAGCTTCGACTATCAGATCGAGGAATATCGCCCCGGCGATCTGGTCAAGATGTCGATCCTAGTCAATGCCGAGCCGGTGGACGCCCTGTCGATGCTGGTCCACCGCGACCGGGCCGAACATCGCGGACGCGGCATGTGCGAGAAGATGAAGGACCTGATCCCTCAGCACCTCTTCGTCATCCCCATCCAAGCCGCCATCGGGGGCCGCATCATCGCCCGCGAAACGGTCCGCGCCCTGCGCAAGGACGTGACTGCCAAGTGCTACGGCGGCGACCTGTCGCGTAAGCGCAAGCTCCTCGACAAGCAAAAAGAGGGCAAGAAGAAGATGCGCCAATTCGGCAAGGTGGAAATCCCGCAGGAAGCCTTCATCGCCGCTCTGAAGATGGACGCCGATTAGGGAGCAGACCCCCTACCCCGACTTCGCCGGTACTTCCCCCAGAGGGG
>CAISGS010000529.1 GCA_903884915.1 uncultured Caulobacteraceae bacterium
TCGTCGCGGCCCTCTTCATAGACGGCCAGATAGCCGTCAAACAGAACGACCTGACCATTGGCGCGCAGGCTGGTACGGCCGTCTGAGGTCTCCATATCAATGGTGGTGCGCTCAATGCGGGCGCTTTCCATCTGGGAGGCGATCATCCGCTTCCAGATCAGCTCATAAAGCCGTCCCAGATCGGATTCGAGGCGTAAGGACCCCGGATTGCGGCTGAGGCTGGTGGGGCGGATGGCTTCGTGCGCTTCCTGAGCGTTCTTGGCCTTGGTCTTATAGTAGCGGGGAGCCTCGGGGACATATTCGCCGCCAAAGCGGCCAGCAATGACCTGACGGGCCTCTACGAGGGCTTCAGGCGCGGACTGGATGCCGTCGGTCCGCATATAGGTGATCAGGCCAACGGTCTCGCCGCCAATATCGATACCCTCATAGAGCTTCTGTGCCGCCTGCATGGTGCGCTGGGCCGAGAAGCCGAGCTTGCGCGAGGCCTCCTGCTGCAAGGTTGAGGTGGTGAAGGGCGGGGCGGGTGAACGCTTGGCCGGCTTCTTTTCCACGGCGGTGACGGTGAAGGCGCCAGCCGCGACAGCCGAGCGCGCGGCGTGGGCGGTGGCCTCATCGGGCAAATCGAACTTGCCGAGCTTCTTGCCGTCGTGCTTGACCAGACGGGCCATGAACGGGTCGGAGCCAGCCGTGACCGTGCCCTCGACCGTCCAATATTCTTGGGTCCGGAATGCTTCGATCTCGATTTCGCGATCAACGACGAGACGCAGGGCCACCGACTGAACCCGGCCCGCCGAGCGCGAGCCGGGCAGCTTGCGCCACAGGACCGGCGACAGGGTGAAGCCGACCAGATAGTCCAGAGCCCGCCGCGCCAGATAGGCGTCAACCAGCTCCATATCGATGTCACGCGGGTTCTTCATCGCCTCGGTGACGGCGGACTTGGTGATGGCGTTGAACACCACCCGCTGGATATTGGCGGTCTTGAGGACCTTCTTCTTCCGCAGAACCTCGAGCACGTGCCACGAGATGGCCTCACCCTCACGGTCGGGGTCGGTGGCGAGGATCAGGGTGTCGGCGCCCTTCATGGCATCGGCAATATCGGCCAGACGCTTGGCCGCCTTGCTGTCCACTTCCCAGCTCATGGCGAAGTCATCGTCAGGCTGGACCGAGCCGTCCTTCGAGGGCAGGTCGCGCACATGTCCGTAGCTGGCTAGGACGATATAGTCCGAGCCGAGATACTTATTGATGGTTTTGGCCTTGGCCGGACTCTCGACGACGACGACGTTCATTCTGGGATCAATCAAATCATTTAAAGGCGCGTCGGCAGGTCGCCTGCGACGCAGTGGGCGAAAGTGAGGGTGAGAAAGACAGAATGTCAACGCAGCCTAAGCGGGTTATGTTGCGTCTTACCCGATAGTGTGGTTGTTTGACTCACCTCATGAGTTAAGTGGAAGGTCTATATGCCTCTTTATCTCGTGCCACCAGAACCACCTCCCGGTGTCGGTGTGCAAGGCTATATATCGGATATGCTAGCAGAATTAGCGAAATTGGCTTCTGCTAACGGTCACGAGGCCCTAGCGACGACCCTTCATGTTGTGGCTTTGCAAGCGGCGATGGAAGATTCGCGGGCCTCTGCGACAGATTAGTCACCTGTGCCGGACGTCACGAGGCCTCCGGGCAGAAAATGGGCGCGGCCTGCAAGGGCAAGCTCGACCAGCGCCGCATGGACCGCTTGGGCCGGGGCCTGACAGGACCTAACCAAGGCATCGCGGGGGATCGGGGTCGGCGAGAGGAGGGCGGCGACGGTTTCGCGCAAGGCCTCGACCTCCTCGTCCAGCCCGGCATGGTCGATCGGGGCATCGTCAAACAGGTCCCGTTCGCGCTCTGCGGTGATGGGCAGGGATTGGATGACCCGCAACACATCCTCGATGCCTTCGCACAGGGTCGCGCCTTGCCGAAGAAGGTCATTGCTGCCCTTGGCCCGGGGATCGAGGGGAGAGCCGGGTACCGCAAACACCTCTCGGCCCTGTTCGGCGGCAAGCCTTGCGGTAATGAGCGAGCCAGAGCGCATCTCGGCCTCGACCACCACCACGCCCAGCGACAGGCCCGAAATGATCCGGTTGCGCCGAGGAAAATCCCGCGCTTGGGCTCGCCTGCCCGGGGGATGTTCGGCGACGATGCAGCCGTGCCGAGCGACCTGATCATAGAGCCCGGCATTTTCCTGCGGGTAGACATCATCGATCCCGCCGCCGAGTACGGCAACCGTGCCGGTGGTCAGGGATCCTTCATGGGCGGCAGCATCGATGCCTCTGGCCAGGCCAGACACGACGATGATCCCGGCCTGTCCTAGGCCGACTGCCAGTTCGCGGGCAAAGCGTTGGCCTGCGGCGGAGGCAATGCGGGCACCGACCACGGCGACGCTGGGGCGATCCAGCAACTGCGGGTGCCCAAGGGTCCAGATCAGCGGCGGTGCGGCGTCCAGCGCAGCGAGGCGGCGCGGAAACAGAGGTTCAATCGAACAGAGCAACTGCGCGCCAAGCTGTGCGCCCGCTTCAAGTTCGGCCTGAGCCTCGGCGATGGAGGGAACCGGCAGGGGCGTGAGCCGCCCGCCGCGCTTGCTCAGGCTCGGCAGGGCCTTGATGGCGGCGCTGGCCGATCCAAAGCGTGACAGGAGATGGGCGAAGGTAACGGGGCCAACATTTTCGGTGCGCGACAGCCGAAGCCAGTCACAGCGTTCCGCGTCAGAAAGGCCCCGCCGCGTCATGGCACCGGGTTGGAAGCCTCGGCAGCCTTCTTGGCTCCGATTTTCGGCTCCGTACCTGTTCG
The DNA here is from genome assembly GCA_903884915.1 of uncultured Caulobacteraceae bacterium. Classification (GTDB taxonomy): domain Bacteria; phylum Pseudomonadota; class Alphaproteobacteria; order Caulobacterales; family Caulobacteraceae; genus CAISGS01. Next base: position 2,824 of record CAISGS010000529.1, read on the forward strand.
TAAGCGGGCAATATTGTCCTTGTGTCGGACGAAGACCAGCACGGCCATGAAGGCCGCTAGAACCACCATGGGCGTGGCTTGGTCCGTGGCCAACGCAAAGAGCGGTGCGAGGGCGACCGCCGTCAGGGCCGCCAGTGACGACAGACGCATCAGGGCCGCCACCGCAAGCCAGGTGATGGCTGCCATCACACCGACCGGCCAAGCGGCGGTCAGCATGACGCCAAAGAAGGTGGCGACGCCCTTGCCGCCCTTAAAGCCGAGCCAGACCGGGAAGAGGTGACCCAAAAAGGCAGCGCCACCGGCGAGCGCTGCAGCGGTCTCGCCAAAGAAGTGCCGTGCCAGCAAAACCGCGACAATCCCCTTGCCGCCATCGCCCAGAAGAGTCAGCAGCGCCAGATCCTTGCGCCCGGTGCGCAGGACGTTGGTTGCGCCAATATTGCCTGAGCCCACTTGCCGGATATCGCCCGCCCCACCAAGGCGCGTGACCACCAAGCCAAAGGGAATGGAGCCGAGCAGATAGCCCCCAGCCAACAGGCCAAGCGCTACCGGAAGTGCGAGATCCAGAACAGTCATGGGTCCACCCTATCTGATTTTAAATTCTCGCCTAGGTGGCGAATATTATTTTATTGGAAAAATTCAAGGCTCGATCTGATGAACAATCCGGCCATCGACCAAGGTCATCAGCACCTGACCCTGCAGGCGGCGTCCGTCGAAGGGGGAGTTCTTCGACTTGGAGATCAGGTGGTCGGCATTTATCACCACTGGCGCACCCAGATCGCATAGGACCAGATCGGCGGGAGCGCCTGGCGTCAGACGACCGGCAGACAGGCCAAGCAGCTTGGCCGGTGCCAGCGTCACGGTGCGCATCAGATCGATCAGCGGCAGGCGACCATCATGATAGAGGCCGAGCAGAGCGGGCAGCAAGGTTTCCAGTCCCACCGCGCCGGGCGTGGCCTCGTCAAAGGGCAGGCGCTTATCTTCGGCGGGGGCCGGCGCGTGGGCCGAGACCACCACATCAATCAGACCGCTGGCCAAGGCCTCGATCACGGCTTGGCGGTCATCTTCGCTGCGCAGGGGCGGGTTGAGTTTGTAAAAGGTGCGGTAATCGCCAATGTCGAGCGTGTTGAAACACAGATGGTTGATCGACACGCTGGCATGGACTGGCAGGCCCTTGGCCTTGGCACGGGCCAGAGACTGAAGGGCGTCGGCGCAGGTGATCTGATCGACCAGCAGCCGCCCCCCGGTCAATTCGACCAGCGCCAGATCGCGCTCCAACATGATCCGCTCGGCAATGGTCGGCTGACCTGACAGGCCCATCCGTCCGGCAAATTCGCTCGAGGTTACGACCGTGCCTTGGCTCAGCCACGGATCGGCAGGGCGATGCGAAATCAGGGCCCCGAAGGCCTTGGCATAGGTCAAGAGGCGTTGCAGGACCTTGGAATTGACGATCGAGCGGTCCGCGTCGGTGAAATAGACCGCGCCAGCATCGCGCATCAGGCCCAATTCGGCCATCCGCTCACCGCCCAAGTCCTTAGTGGCGGCACCGGCGGGATAGACGTGAACCAGCTCAATATCGCGCGCGCGGCGCAGGATGAAGTCCACCATCGCGGGATCATCGACGGCGGGGTCGGTGTCGGGCTGGACGACGATGGATGTGACGCCGCCTGCCGCTGCGGCGCGGGCCGCAGACTTTAAAGTTTCTTTGGTTTCAGCGCCCGGTTCACCGGTCTTGACCCTCAGGTCGATCAGGCCGGGGGCCAACATCGCACCGTTGCAGTCAATGACCCGCAGGTCGTCAGACAGGGTGTCGAACGATGGCCGGTGGATCACATCAGCAATGACGCCTTTGGACACCACCAGGGCACCGACGCCATCATAGCCGCTCTCTGGATCGACCAGGCGGGCATTGATGAAGGCGCAGGTCTGTGCGCCGGAGGCGTTAAGGGCGGCCATCAGGCATTATCCAGTCGAGCAGCAAGGCTGGCCAGCACGGCCATGCGAGCCGCAACGCCCATCTCGACCTGATCTTGGATCAGGCTGATCTTGGGATCGTCCGCCACCTCAGAATCGATCTCGACGCCCCGGTTCATCGGACCGGGGTGCATGACCCGCACATGGGGCGAAGCCTTGGCCAGCTTTTCGCGGTCGAGGCCATAGAAGCGGAAATATTCGCGCATGGACGGCACGAAGGCCCCGTTCATTCGCTCCAGCTGAAGGCGCAGCATCATGACCAGATCGCAGCCTGCTATGCCTTGGCGCATATCGTGGAACACCTCGACGCCCCAGCGATCCACGCCAGACGGCATTAGGGTCGGTGGTCCCACCAGCCGCACCCGTGCGCCGAGGGTCTGGAGCATGGCCACATTGGAACGGGCCACGCGGCTATGGGCCACATCGCCGCAGATGGCGACCGTCAAGCCTTCAACCTGACCAAAGGCCCGGCGAATGGACAGGGCATCGAGCAGGGCCTGTGTGGGGTGTTCGTGCTGGCCGTCCCCGGCATTGACGACGCTGCACCCGACCTTTTGCGCCAGAAGGGCGGCGGCACCGGAGGAGGCATGGCGAATGACCAGCAGGTCCGGCTGCATGGCATTGAGCGTCATGGCCGTATCGATCAGGGTCTCGCCCTTGCTCATCGATGAGGACCGCGGGCTCATATTGACCACATCGGCGCCGAGCCGCTTACCCGCCAGTTCGAACGAGCTTTGGGTGCGGGTCGAGTTCTCAAAGAACAGGTTCATCACCGTCCGGCCCTTAAGCAGGTCGAGCTTCTTGTTCTTCTGCCGCGACAGACCGACGAAACTGTCCGCCAGGTTCAAGA
>CAISGS010000530.1 GCA_903884915.1 uncultured Caulobacteraceae bacterium
AGCGCCATTACGGCCAATGAAGAGCAGGTCCGCGCAACGACGGTGGCTTTTGAAGGCACCAAGCAAGAAAACCAAGTGGGTCTGCGCACTACCCTGGACGTGCTGAACGCTGAGCAAGAACTGCGCAACGCCCAGCTCTCGCTGGTCAATGCCCGCCGCGATTCCTATTTGGCCGGGGCTCAGTTGCTCAATGCCATGGGGGCTCTGGAGGCGCGTAACCTCAGCGCCGGTGTTACGGTCTATGATGCCGAAGGCCGGTTTAAGTCGATCAAGTCGGGCTGGACCATCACCCCTTGGGACAAGGTCGTTGAAGCCATCGACGGCCTCGGCTCGCGCAAGATTGAGTCGCGCCAGCCCGCCGAAGACGCGCCTATGGCGACAGTAAAGCCCGCTGACGGTCGCTAAATTCAGCTATCGGAGCGAATTATCCCGGATATTGTACCTTTGAGGCGCATAATTTGGCCTGTTTCGATCTTCGAAATTGCCACTAGCGCCGGTCGCGCTTAGCCTATGGCCTATTGCTCGCCTTAACCCTGACGACGGTGGCCCTGCTCATGTCCGAACCCACTTCCCAAGAACCGACCATGGAGGAGATTCTCGCCTCGATCCGGCGGATCATCTCTGAGGATGAGGTCCCGGCGGAAGAGGGAGCTGAGGCACCTGAGGCCGAATTCGAGCCTGAGGTCGAAGCCGAGGCTGAGGCTGAGCCCGACTATGAGCCCATGGAAGAGCCAGAGCCTGAGCGCGTTGCGGCTTTCGCGCCAGAGCCTGCCCCTGTGTTCGACGACGAGGACGACATCCTTGATCTGACCGAGCCCTATAAGGCGCCCGAACCTGAGCCTGCGCCCGTATTCCAATCGGAGGACCTGGAGGCCTACGCGCCGCCGCCGCCTCCAAGGGCCGCCCCTGCGCCCGCACCAAAGGCCGTTATCGAAGAGGCCATTGTTAGCCATGTCGCGGAAGCCGCAGCGGCTTCGGCCTTTGGACATCTGGCCCAGACCATCGCCATGCCCGGCCATGGGCGGACGCTCGAAGATGTGGTGCGTGAGCTGCTGCGTCCGATGTTGAAGACCTGGTTGGACGAGAATCTGCCGACCATCGTCCAGGCGACCGTCGATGAAGAGGTCTCGCGCATCTCGCGTCGTCGCCTTTAGGTCCTGAATTTCCCACAGGGTTCCACCGATAGACGCTTAGCGGCTTCGCAATCGGGCAGGGGGACTGCTATAGATTGGCAACGGCGCACTAACCGTGCCGATGTGATTGGTCATGCTCGAAAAAACCTACGATCCCAAAACCGCCGAACCTCGTCTTTACGCCCAGTGGGAAAGCTCCGGGGCGTTCCAGCCCTCGGACGATCCAGCGGCTGAACCGTTCAGCATCGTCATTCCGCCGCCCAATGTGACGGGCGCGTTGCATGTTGGCCATGCCCTGAACAATACGCTTCAGGATGTGCTGACCCGCTTTGAGCGGATGCGTGGCAAGGCGGCCCTATGGCTGCCCGGAACCGACCATGCCGGTATAGCGACCCAGATGGTGGTTGAGCGCCAGTTGGCTGCTGAAGGTGGTCCCACGCGCCGCGAGCTTGGCCGCGAAGCCTTTGTTGATAAGGTCTGGGAATGGAAGGCCACCTCGGCCGGGTCAATTCAGAACCAGCTTCGCCGTCTGGGCGTGTCCTGCGACTGGAGCCGCGAGCGCTTCACCCTTGATGAGGGCCTGTCCGAGGCCGTGCGCAAGGTCTTTGTCACCCTGCATAAGCAGGGCCTGATCTATCGCGACAAGCGTCTGGTCAATTGGGACCCGCAATTCCAGACCGCCATCTCCGACCTAGAGGTCGAGCAACGCGAGGTGGACGGCTTCTATTGGCACTTTGCCTATCCGCTCGAGGATGGCTCTGGGGAGATCGTGGTCGCAACCACCCGCCCTGAAACCATGCTGGGCGATACGGCTGTGGCGGTCCATCCCAAGGACGAGCGCTATCAGCATCTGATCGGCAAGTTCGTGCGCCTGCCCATCGTGGGGCGTCTGATCCCGATCGTGGCCGATGAATATGCGGACCCTGAAAAGGGCTCTGGCGCGGTGAAGATCACGCCTGCCCATGATTTCAACGACTTTCAGGTGGGCAAGCGCAACAATCTGCCACTGATCAATATTCTCGACGATTTCGGCAACATCGCGGGCGATGTGCCTGCGGACTATCTCGGCCTCGACCGGTTCGTGGCCCGCAAGGCCATTGTGGCTAAGTTCGAAGAGCTTGGCCTGCTGCGTGAGATCGAGAAGACCCGACATACCGTGCCGCACGGTGACCGGTCTGGCGTGGTGATCGAGCCCTATCTGACCGATCAGTGGTTCGTCGATGCCCACACCTTGGCTCAGCCTGCGATTAAGGCGGTCGAGCAGGGCGACACGGTCTTTGAACCGCGCAACTGGGAAAAGACCTATTTCGAGTGGCTGCGCAATATCGAGCCCTGGTGCGTGTCGCGCCAGCTCTGGTGGGGCCATCGGATTCCCGCTTGGTACGGCCCAGATGGCACCATCTTCGTTGAAGAGACCGAGGCCGAAGCCAAGGCGGCGGCGCTGACCCACTATGGCAAGGCTGAGGCTTTGCATCAGGACGAAGATGTTCTGGACACCTGGTTCTCATCGGCCCTGTGGCCCTTCTCGACCATGGGCTGGCCTAAGGATACGGAAGACCTCAAGCGGTTCTATCCGACCCACACGCTGGTGACCGGCTTTGACATCATCTTCTTCTGGGTCGCCCGGATGATGATGATGGGCCTGCATTTCAAAGGCGAAGTGCCGTTCAAGCGGGTCTTCATCAATGCCTTGGTCCGCGATGAAAAGGGCCAGAAGATGAGCAAGTCTAAGGGCAATGTCCTTGATCCGCTCGAACTGGTCGATGAATTTGGCTGCGACGCCCTTCGCTTTACCCTGACCGCCATGTCGGGGCAGGCGCGGGACATTAAGTTGTCTAAGCAGCGCATTGAAGGTTATCGCAATTTCGG
>CAISGS010000531.1 GCA_903884915.1 uncultured Caulobacteraceae bacterium
GAGCCATTGAGGGCGCAGATGGTGGGCTTTTCCATGTTGAACATGACGGTTGGCGGCGTGAATTTCAGGTCAATATTGGTGGCATTGTTGTTACCGTTGGAGATGCCGCCTTCGCTCGGACGTGTGACCTCGGTTAGGTCAAGGCCTGCGCAGAAGGCCCGGCCCGTACCGGTCAAGATCACGGCCCGAACGGCGGGGTCCTTGTCGGCCGCAAGCATGTGCTCGGTCAGTTGATTGAGCATGTCGCGGCTGATGGTGTTCATCCGCTCTGGCCGGTTTAAGGTGATGATCGCGATATGGCCCTCTATCCTATAGAGAACCTCGGCATTGTCGGCATCGTTGGCGGCTTGAACTTGGGACATCTGAGGTTCCGTCTTTAGCTAAGGGCGCAGCCGGCGATGGTGATGCGGTGCATCACGCGGCGGTGGCCGTGATAGTCATTCTTGGCAAAGTGCCAGCTGGCGCGGTTGTCCCAGATGGCGACCGAACCCGGCTTCCATTGCAGGGTGCAGACATTGTCCTGCGCAATCGCTTGGGCATAGAGATATTGCAGCAGGGGCAGGCTTTCCTCGCGGGTCCAGCCGTCAAACCGGGTGGTGAAGGACGGATTGACATAGAGCGCTTTGCGGCCGCTGGTCGGGTGGGTGATGATCACCGGATGGACGGCAAGCGTCTGCTCGTCATGGCCGCGAAAGATGCTGGCAATGTCGGTCTTGGCGTAGGCGCCGTCATGGCCATAGATGTGGTCGGCGGTGTGGACAGCGCGCATGGTCTCCAGCGTCGCCTTCAGCCCATCCGACAGGCTGTCATAGGCCGCATACATGCTGGCAAAGAGGGTGTCGCCGCCGCTGGGGGGCAGTTCACGGGCCAGAAGGATCGAGCCCATGGCCGGTTCGGCATCATAGCTGTGGTCCGTGTGCCAGCCGCCGCCAATATTGACCTTCTGGTTCTCTTCCTTCTGAACCAGCGCGATTTCTGGATAGAGCTCATTGATCGGGAAGAAACGGTTATAGTCGATCTCGCCCCATTGACGGGCAAAGGCGATATGTTGCTCTGGGCTAAGGTCCTGACCGCGTACCGCGACCACGCCATTTTCGGCGACGGCAGAGCGCAGCCAGTTGATTTCGCTCTCACCTAGACGGCTAAGGTCTAGGCCCTCGACCTCGAGGCCGCAGGTTGGGGAAAGGGGGCGTACGGAAACGGTGTCAGCGAGCATGGAGGGGGCCTTTCTTCGGATCTGTCACAATCACGCTAAGGCCCAGATAGCGATAGGACAATAGAGTTCGTCTGGAATTGTAAGGTCTATTGTCTTGGCGCCCAGATGCCCATAGCCTGACGGATGAAGGGGCGATCAGCGTCCCCAATGAAAAACAGATTTGGGAGTGGAACATGGTGCTACGTAAACATTTGCTCGCGTCGGTCTTTTTGGCTTCGGCCTTGGCGCTGGGCGGTGCACCTTCGACCTATGCCAAGGATCTGCCCACCGACTATGCAGTTATTAAGCCGGTTGCCTCGGATAAGGTTGGCTTTGATGCTGAAAAGCTCAAGGCGCTCGATGCGGCAATGGCCGCAGCGGTTACGGATGGCCATGTCGCGGGCATGACCACCTTGCTGGTGCGCCACGGGAAGGTTGTTCAGTTCAACACCTACGGCAAGGCCTCGAACGCCAAAAACAAGCCAATGACCAAGGATGCCTTGCTTCGCATCTATTCCATGACCAAGCCGATCACCGGCGTGTCCTTGATGATGTTGTTCGAGCAGGGCAAGTGGACCCTCGATGATCCCGTGTCCAAATTCATCCCTGAATTTGATCATCTGACGGTCATGACCGGCCTTGATGACAAGGGCGAGATGATCACCGTTCCGGCCAAACGCTCACCGACCATGCGCGAACTGATGAGCCACACGGCGGGCTTGGGCTATGGCCTTGATGACAAGCATCCCGTCGATCGCATGTTCCGCGACCGGAAGATCCTGCAGTCGCCGGGCCTTCAGGCCGCTGTGACCGAGATCGCTAAGATTCCACTGAAGTTCCAGCCGGGTGAGGGCTGGGCCTATAGCGCTGCCGTCGATGTTCAGGGCTATCTGGTTGAGCGTCTGTCAGGCCAGACCTTGGGCAGCTTCATGCAAAGCCGCATCTTTGGCCCGCTCAAGATGACCGACACCTCCTTCGTGGTGCCGCAGGACAAGATCGACCGCCTGTCCGCCGTCTATGTACGTTACCCCGCCGAGAGCCCGCTGGCCGAAACCAACTCAATCATGGGCTTTACCGTTCAGGACTATAGCAAGGCTCCCAATATGGAATCGGGCGGCGGCGGTCTGGTGTCGAGCACCAGTGATTATGGCCGTTTCTCTCAGATGATCCTCAATGGGGGGCAGTTGGACGGTCAGCGTTTGCTGAAGCCTGAGACCGTGGCCTTGATGGGCAAAAACGTTATTCCGCAAGAGGTACTGGTGACCTCCAACGGTTCAACCGCCTCGCGCTTCAATGAGGCGGTGGGCTTTGGCCTCGACTTCATGGTCGTCAATGACCCGGTTATGGCCAAGTCACCGGTCGGCAAGGGCACGATGAGTTGGGGCGGCGCGGCTGGAACTTGGTTCTGGATCGATCCGACCAATGACCTCTATTTCGTTGGCATGATCCAGCGGATGGCGGGCACGGGCAAGCTGGACCTGCGCCAGATCTCGCAAGACCTGACCTACAAGGCTCTGGTCGATCCAAGCAAATAGGGTGATGGGGCGCTTGGGCTGTCTCTAGAAGACGGCTTGAGCGTCCAGCGCCAAGGTGGCGGCGCAGCTTGCAGCCATCGGAGCGGCCTTGGCCCGCAAGGCGGCAAGCTCTTCACGCGCCGCTTCCAAGTCGGCCCGAAAGGCGGCTTGCCCGTGAAGGGTGGCGATCAGCGAAGCCCCATTGGTGCGGCCAGCCTCAACGGCGCTGGGCGAGTGGACTCCGCAAACGACCCGGCTTTCCCCAAAGGCGCGGCCGCGGTTCAGGATAGCCGTGGCGCGGTCAGGGGCTAGTTCTGCCAAGATCAGGCTCATGCTCCAGCCCCAGGTCGAATGGCCGGACGGATAGTCTGGGCTGGCATCCAAGAGCACCGAGGGTGGCACGCAAATCTTGCCCGCCTCGATCAGATAGGGCCGCTTGCGCTTGAACACATCCTTCACGGCCGAGACCTGCCGGCCCGTATCAATTGCGGTGCGGCTTAGCAATGTGTTCAGCTTGGGTGCTGCTTGCGCGCTCAACTCAAGGCCAACCGCGCAGCTGAAACCCTTGAGCATGGCGTCTGGCATGGTCGGAACATCGGCCTGAGCCATGGCCCAGCGCGGCGTGCCCTCAAGAGCGCGCGTGGCGCGAAAGACGCCTTGGTCAACTGCCTCGCGGGCCGAGCCTGTCGTTGGCGGTAAGGGTAGAATCTTGGCCGCGTCCGGCCATGTTTCCGGGGTCAGATAACCCGTCGGAAAGGCCGAGCGGGCAGGTGCAGGCGCAGGCGTTGTCTGAGCAACTTGGGCGCTCGCGGCACCGGAAAGTCCCATGGCCGTGATGATCAAGATGGACTTTAAGCTGGACATGGCGCGATCCCGGATCGGAGGTTTTGGTTGTCTTTCGTTGATATACGAGCCAGCCGCGCTTGGCGATTGTTGGTTCAACTGACGGCTGGGCTTCAATGACCGGGCAGGGACGGATTTTTAGAACCCTATTGATGTCTAAAGTTCTATCCTGCGTAGGTTGCTCCGCTGCGTCCGGGGGGTATAGTTAGGACGCTAAATGTGACTTGAGCGCGGTTTTCCGAAGAACCTGAAGGCGTGCGGCGCATCGGAATAGGTTAAATAGAATGTCGGCTAGCGAAATTAGAAGCCTGAGCTCACTAGAAAAAAGCGCATCAACAGCCCGCGTTCTAAATCTGCGGAAGGTTTTCGCCGATTATGGTGATGATGATGATTACAAAAAATCACCCTTTTTCAATAATATTACTTTAAATCGTTGCTTAATACTAAAGCACCGGTTGCGTGGTAATGAGCGAGACGAATTTACCGAATTTCGTAATGTTGCTACGAAGCTTGTTGTTCCAATTGATGTCACAGACCTGAAAATGGGCGCTCTATATGTTTTTGTAGGGCAGAAAAATTTTGAGAAAATGCTTTGTAACAGTCTCAACAAGACTGAAATGGATCTTCAAAAAGATCTTGAAATACTACGAACGCTCGATACAATTCCGACGTTAGATCCATTCTTGCTTAGGGAGACCTTGGATCGCGCCGGAATTAAGCCCGCCAACTGCTATTTCCAGATTACTGAAGCAGACATCATCCGAATGTTGGCCTTTGCTGAAGCCGAAATTGGTGCCTTGGTGCGCATGTCCTTTGGCAATGATGGCAATGCCGAGCAGGCCAGTATCCTAACCAAGAAGCTTCTGTCCAATTCGGGTGCCGCCGACACCGAAGCTCTGCGCCTGACGCTTCATATGGACCATATTCAATATCGCGAGGGCATTTTCTGCTGGAAGGCCTTTTTGTACTATAAGTGGCAACTTAAGGACATTATGCCCAAATCGGCGCGCGTCCTGTCCGAGATCGAGAACGTCATCCCTCGAGGTAAGGCGACCAGTGATGAAAAGCTCCAGATCACAGATATGCGGAGCAACATCTCACGCAGCTTTAACAAGGCTGTGAAGAGTGTCAGCGATACCCTATCGATCTATGACAATGCCTATTACATGCTCACGCAAAAGAGTGACCCGCAGGTCTTCAAGAACTTCTTGTTGTCTGCGCCCGAGCTGTTCAAGGCGTTGGGAGAGCGTCTGGGCGCCGTTCAGCATCTGCTGAGTTTTTGGCGCTTTCGTGTGCCCGAAGGTACGCGTCCTCAAATGGCTGCTGAAGAGCTACTGGATATATTTGGTGACTTTGAAAACAGCCTTGATGTCGTCAACAATCAGCAGGAGACGGCTATTCCGCAGATTGATTTGAACTCTGGCAGTTAGAAAATAGTCGCGCCTTTAGAATTTAAAAATCGGATTTCTGTCAATTTCTGGTGATGAATTCTGGGTGATTCAGTAAAAACATACAGGTTTTAGGTTTGTTTTTATGCCCCGTTCAAAAATAAAAATTGCTTTTCTAAGTTGATTGATGCTCAGGACCGCAAGTCTGTAGCATATTAAAAGTGGTTTTAGTTCGCTTTCAGTTACCATCTAGGTTTGGTTGCGTAGATTAGAAATAAATGGCTTGGTTGTGCGTCTTTAGATCAAGCGGCATCGATATCTCGAGCTTGGTCGACACATCCAAGGGGTATCTGTTCACGATGTATTTCGGCGATCCCCACAGTCGCAATGTTTTAGAAAATCGAGCATCACCCGCGCGTTTTTCTAACCCTGTGCAAAGACATATCAACAGAGTCTGAGCATGGCCATTGGTGATTTACGAAGCTTGAGTGCTCTTGAAAATTCGGCGTCCACGGCGCGGGTTTTGAATTTACGCCGTGTTCATGCAAACTTCTCTGACGATCCTGCCTATTCCAAAAGCCCATTTTTCTACAACTCAACCCTCAACCGATCCTTGATCGTAAAGCATCGCTTGCGGGCCAATGAGCGGTCGGAATTTGTGGCAGCGCGCAATGTCGCGACGAAATTGATCATCCCAATCAACGAAAACGATCTAAAACACGGTGCCCATTACGTCTTTGTTGGGCAGAAAAACTTCGAACAGATGTTGTCGGGGAGTATCGACAAGGATGTTTCGGAGTTGCGTCGGGATTTGGAAACCCTAAGCGCGCTGGATGCCATTCCGACATTGGATCCTTTTCTGCTCCGAGAACAGTTGCAGCGAAACGGGATTAAGCCGGCGGGATGTTATTTCCAAATCACCGATGCCGACGTCCAACGGATGTTGTTCTTCGCTGAGAATGAGATTGGCGATCTGGTGCGCCTGGCTGTGGGCGGCGAGGGAACGGCGGAGCAGGCCGGGGTGATGACCAAAAAACTGTTGTCCAACAGAGGCGCGGAACAGACCGAAGGTCTGCGCATGGTCTTGCAAATGGACCACACCCAATATCGCGAGGGTATTTTTTGCTGGAAAGCCTTCCTCTATTACAAATGGCAACTGATGGAACTTCTGCCCAAGGCGGACAAGGTTATCCAAGAGATTGCGCATGTCGTTCCCCGCGGCTCACCGACCTATGATGAGAAGGCTGAGATCAGCGACATGCGGGACAATATTTCTCACAGTTTCGCGGCGGCGGTGAAGAGCGTTACGGCGACCTTGGCGATCTACGATAATGCCTACCAAATGCTGACCCAGAAGAGTGATCCTAAGGTCTTCAAGGATTTTCTGCTTTCAGCTCCAGCACTGTTCAACACGCTCGGCGAGCGGTTGGGTGCGGTTGAGCATCTGTTGAGCTTTTGGCGCTTTCGCGTACCCGAAGGCAAGCGCTCTCAGTTACAGGCCAATGAGCTCATCGATATATTCGGTGACTTTGAAACAAGCCTTGAGGTCAAGAGCTAGCCCGCAATGGCAAAGCCCTCATAACCGTTGGCCACCACCTCGTCACAGCGGACCTTATAGTCCCCGCCGATATAGGGCATGAACACGCGCGGCTTGCCCGGCACATTAGCCCCGATATACCAAGAATTGGCTTGCGGGAAGAGGGTGGTGTCGGCCGTTTCATTGACATGCTTAACCCAGGCCTCTTGCGCCGCGTCGGTGGCCTCGATGGTCACATGGTTGGTCGCCAGCACATGACCGATGGCGGCATTGATCCAGTCCACATGCTGCTCGATGGAGGTCATCATGTTGGTCAGCACCGATGGGCTGCCCGGGCCGGTGACGGTGAACAGATTGGGGAAGCCCGCCACCTGCAGACCCAAATAGGTCTTGGGGCCATGTTCCCAGGCCTCGCTCAGGGCCACGCCGCCCTTGCCGCGAATATCCATCTTCAACAGGGCCCCGGTCATGGCGTCAAAGCCGGTGGCAAAGATGATGACATCGACCGGATAGTCACCCTCAGAGGTGCTCACCCCGTCCGCCGTGATTTCGGTGATTGGCGTGGCGCGCAGATCGACCAGCGAGACGTGATCCTGGTTGAAGGTGTCATAGAAGCCGCTGTCGACGCAGGCGCGCTTGGAGCCAAAGGGATAGCCGCGCGGGGTCAGTTGCTCAGCGACGTTGGGGTCCTTGACGATTTCGCGGATCTTGCCGCGCACATAGTCGGCGGCGACACCGTTGATATATTCATCCCGCATCAGGTTCGGGATCACGGTCAGGGAGACCAGCGCGCCTCCATCCCAAAGGCCCTCTGCCAGTTGGTTCAGCTCTTCCACCGACGGCACATAGCCCTCGGGCGGCAATGGGAAGCCGGGGCTGCCGTCCGCCAGCATCTGGCGATAGACGGGGAAGTTGGCCTCGAACTCCGCCACCTCTTCTGGCGTCAATGGGCGGTTCTTTGCAGGCAGGCTGAAGTTCGGCGTGCGTTGAAACACGGTTACGCTGGCAGCCTGCTGGGCGATCAGCGGCAAGGATTGGATGCTCGACGAGCCGGTGCCGATCATGGCCACGCGCTTGCCGCTGAAATCCACCCCTTCATGGGGCCACAGGCCGGTGACATAGGTCTCACCTGCAAAGGTCTCAGCCCCGGCAATGTCCGGCTTTCGCGGCACCGACAGGCAGCCTGTCGCCATAATGCAGAAGCGCGCCTCGATCTGGTCGCCGCAATCGGTCTCGACGGTCCAGCGCTGGGTGGCTTCGTTATAGATCGCTGAGGTCACGCGGGTATTGAAGGCGAAGCCTCCGCGCAGGTCAAAATGATCGGCCACATGGTTGGCATAGGCGAGGATTTCTGGCTGCGGCGCATATTTCTCCGACCAGTTCCAAGCGGCCCGTAGCTCATCGGACCAGGAATAGGAATAGAGCAGGCTGGGAATGTCGCAGCGCGCGCCCGGATAGCGGTTCCAATACCAGGTGCCGCCGACATCGTTGCCCGCCTCAAAGCCTTGAAAGCTAAGGCCCGCCTCGCGCAACCGATGGGTCATATAAAGGCCGCCAAAGCCAGCCCCGACAACGACCACATCGACGGTCTTGTGGGTCATAGGCGCACGGGTAGCGATCTTAGCTTGGGCGTTCATGGCTTCCTCCAACATCGATTTTCTCGATTGTTGAGATCAAGATACCGCAACTGTCAGGCTTGGGAAGCCGCTAAGCGCACGGCCGCCTAAAGACTGCGCGCCTCTAGCCACTCACAGACGGTCTGGACCGCTTGGGGCAGCAGTTCCTTACGGTCCATATAGTAGTGATCGGCCTTGTCGATCTGAACCAGGCTCTTATCCTTGGAGGCGACGGCCTCGAACAGACGGTTGGCATGGCTGGGGGTACAGGCCAGATCAGCGGTATTGTTGATGACCAGCACCGGGCAAGAGATGTTGGCGGCGTTCTTCTCGCCGTGGGCGCGGCTATCGTCATAGCTCCATTGCGACAGCCACGAGCGCAGGGTGGTGAAGCGTGCCAGCCCGACCGGCCCATCATTGGCCACGCGCGGCTCGCCTAGATAACAGGTGCCCGCCGGACGGTCCGAGGGGTCTTGCGTGGGGTCGGTCCAGCGCACGTCGCACATGGTACCCGCCACGACAAAGGGCCGCTCCATATAGTCATCTCCCTTGGCCTTCAGCGCGGCTAGGGTCGCCTTGACCCGCGCTGTGATCCGCCGATTGCGGGCGATCTGGGCGGCGCGGAACCGCTCAACAAATTCAGCCGAATAGGGCGGCTGGTTGGGGCAGGCGGGATCATAGATATTGAGCTCGACATCGCGCTCATAGGGCCGGTCCTCGTCGGTGATCGACGGGTCCATCCATTCGGTCAGGGTAACATTGCGGCTGACATGGGCGGCCAGCAGCAAGATGGCATCGGCAGGCTGAAGATTGGCCCCAACCAGATCGGCCTCGTCGCCTGCGGGGGTGTGGGTGATGGTTGGGTGCTCGGCCTGATCCTGATAGAACATCGACAAAGAGCCGCCGCCGGACCAGCCGCCTAAGATTACGGTCTCATAGCCGAAGCGCTTCTTCAGGTCGGTAATACAGGCCCCCAGATCGAGGACGCACTTTTCTAGCACCAGAGCCGTGTCATTGCCGCGAAAGCGCGTGTTGCAATAGATGATGTGCCGACCTGCTGCAGCCAGTGCCGTAACCATCGGCAGGAAAGAGCCACCGCCGACTGGATGGCTGAACAGGATGACCGATTTGGAGTCTACGCCCTCTGGCCGGATTCGCATGCACTCGACAAAGACCGAACCGGTGGGACCGCCATAGACGTCCTTGATCTTGGTCACTTCCTTGTGGGCAAAGCCATAGGGCTCGCGAACAATATGCATAGGGTGGTCCTCCCGAACCTATTTTCCCTATCGTGACATCCAGGGTTTGGATTTGGAAGAGGACTGTGCAGCCGCCGCCTGCTCGCGTTGGAACCGTCCGCCGCGTGGTGGCTTTGGCTTGGCGTCCAAGGCCTGTTTCTTCAAACGCAAAGCCCGCTGGATGGGAGTTTCGTTGATCTCGTCGGTCATGCGGGTCTGTCCTTGCGGCTACTCAGCGCCTCTATAGCCTAGAACGCCCGCGTCAGCACCCGGCGTTAAACCAGTGGGGCCGGACCAAGGCCCGCCTCATGGTCGAGCAGCCACCGCTTGCGCGCAATACCACTGCCATAGCCGGTCAGGGCAGCATTGGCCCCGATGACCCGGTGGCAGGGCACAACAATGCCGATGGGGTTGGCCCCGTTGGCGAGGCCCAACGCCCGTACCGCCTTGGGCCGATCAATGGCAGCGGCCAGTTGACCGTAGCTACAGGTCTGGCCCGCAGGGATGGTGCGAAGGGCGGCCCAGACCTGGCGCTGAAAGTCGGTGCCACCATTGGCGACGGGCAGGTAGTCAATGGCGGTCAGATCGCCTGCAAAATAGGCCTCGACCCCATCGCGCGCGGCGGTGCGGCGGC
>CAISGS010000532.1 GCA_903884915.1 uncultured Caulobacteraceae bacterium
AGCGAGTACTTGTATAGGCCCCAGATCGCCGCCTGGTCGCCGCGCCGCCAGACCGCCCACGCCCAGCGCATGAAGATCGCGCCGAGCAGCGCCGCCGCGGCCAGGTAGACCGCGCCCATCGCGCCCAGCGGCGTGAGCAGCAGCGGCAAGCCATCGGCATGGGCCTTTAGCACCAAAAACCCTTCACTAAACCGCGCGAGGGTAAAGACCACACCCAGCAGGGCCACGCCCCAATAGGCCGAGCTGAACCGTCCAATGTCGGCCAAGCGAATGGGCGGAGCCTTGGCCACCCGCTTCGCCTGATCCGTCGGTGCCGTTCCGCGATCCTCTACGCCAAACAGAACGCAGGCCACCGCCAAGGCGCCAGGTAAGACCGCAACCCAAAAGACCGCCCTCATATTGCCGGAAAACAGCGCCATCAATCCGAGCGCCAAGAGCGGACCGGTAAAGGCCCCCGCCGTATCCATGGCTTGGCGAAGGCCAAAGGCGCGGCCTCGGACCTCGGGCGGCGTCACATCGGTGATCAGGGCATCACGCGGCGCCCCCCTCATCCCCTTGCCAACCCGATCGGCAAAGCGAGCCCCCAGGATCAGCCCTGCGCCACTGGCCAGAGCAAAGAGCGGCTTGGTCAGGGCGCTGAGCCCATAGCCGAACAGGATCAGGGGCTTACGAAGCCCAATTCGATCAGAAACATAACCTGAAAAGACCTTGGTAATGGCCGCCGTCGATTCCGCCACCCCATCAATAAGCCCGACCATGGCCACGCTCAGGCCCAAGGTCGTGGTCATAAAGACCGGCAAGAGCCCATGAACAATCTCAGACGAGACATCCATAAAGAAACTGACCAGCCCCAGCGCGATGACGGTGCGCGGGATGCGGGCGGTGAGGGAAGGCAATGGCCTTGGGGCGTCAGTCATCCCTTACCATGCATCAATAAAGCGCTTGCGGCCATGGTCCCTATCGACGCGCGGCGGTGCCGACTTGACGCCTCGGATGACCCAGCGGCGGGTCTCCATCGGGTCGATCACGGCGTCAATCTCGAGGTGAGCGGCCATATTGACGGCCTTACCGATGGCATAGGAGCGATCCACCCGTTTGCGGAACTCCGCCTCGCGGGCTTCGGGGTCGTCGATGGCCTCAAGCTCTTTCTTGAAACCGAGGCGAACCGCGCCCTCTAGGCCCATGCCGCCAAACTCGCCGGTGGGCCAACTGATATTGAACACTGGGGCATGGAAGCTGCCTCCCGTCATCGACTGGGCGCCGAGCCCATAGCCCTTGCGCAGGACCACAGCAAAGAAGGGCACGGTCATGCTGGCGGCAGTGACGAACATGCGGCTGACATGGCGCACCTGAGCGGTCTTTTCGACGTCCGGCCCGACCATAAAGCCGGGCGTATCGCAAAGGGACAGGATCGGCAGGCCATAGGCTTCGCAAAGCTGCATGAACCGCGCAGCCTTATCGGCGGCATCGGCATCAATGGCCCCGCCCAGATGGTGCGGATTATTGGCCATCAGACCAAAGGCGCGGCCCTCGATCCGGATCAGACAGGTCACCATGCCCAAACCAAACCCGGCCCGAAGCTCTAGGACTGAGCCGCTATCGGCCAGGGTCTCAATGACCTTGCGCACCTCATAGGCCCGCAGGCGATTTTCCGGGATGGCTTGGCGCAGCAGCCTTTGATCGGCGCAGGTCCAATCAGCCAAGGCCCCTTGGAAATAGGACAGATAGCGCTTGGCCACATCCACCGCCTCGGCCTCGTCGGCGACGGCAATATCGACCACGCCATTCTTGGTCTGAACATCGATGGGGCCGATATCTTCAGGCCGATAGGCCCCAAGACCGCCGCCCTCGATCATGGCCGGGCCACCCATGCCGATATTGGAGTCCTGCGTGGCGATGATCACATCAGTGCAGCCAAGCAGCGCTGCGTTTCCTGCAAAACAGCGGCCCGAGACAATGCCGACCAGAGGGGCCTGACCGCTGAGCTTGGCCATGGACAGGAAGCTGGGCACATCCAGACCCGCCACCCCGATGGAATCGACATCGCCCGGACGCCCGCCGCCGCCCTCGGCGAACAGGACCGTCGGGATTTTCCAGTCCTCGATAATGCCCAAGAGACGGTCGGTCTTCTTGTGATTCATATGGCCTTGGGTGCCGGCCAGAACGGTAAAGTCATAGGCGAGGACAGCCGTGCGGGCCTTGTCTTCGCTAAAGTGAGCCCCGTTGACCGAGCCAATCCCAGTGATCATCCCGTCGGCGGGCGTATTGCGCACCAGATCATCGAGCGAGCGACGGCGACGCTGAGCCGCGACGGCCAGAGCGCCATATTCGATGAAGCTGCCCTCGTCGCAGAGATCGGCAATATTTTCGCGAACCATGCGCTGATTGCGGCCATGTCGGCGCGCCACAGCCTCAGGGCGGTTCTCATCCAAGCCGTAGGAATGGCTTTCAATGACGGTGGCAAGGTCGGGTCGGATATGGTCCAGATCGACCACCGTCTCGGTCTCTGCGACCGCTGCGCCAACCTCAGCCGGTTCGATGAACATCAGGGCGTCGGCCTCGAACACCGTATCGCCTGCCGCCGGGCCGATGGCGCGGACATAGCCACTACGGTCAGCGACAATGACATGCTCCATCTTCATGGATTCCAGCACGGCGACCTGCTGACCTTCACGGACCAGATCGCCGATGGCCACATCCGTGCCGACCAGCTTGCCCGACATGGGCGCACTTAGGGGCAGACTGCCCTCTGGGCCTGCCGCAAGACTGGCGCTGGCGCTACTCGCCGCAGGCGCATTGGAAGCGAAATATTGCGCAGATGGCGCGCTCGATTGAGCGGCCAATAGGCTTGATGAATAGTCTTCAATAAATCGCGTATAAATTTGATTAGATTGTAATTCTGGCCTTTGAAGTAAGGTTTTCAGAAAGTCG